>CACYET010000011.1:0-7808 GCA_902773515.1 uncultured Eubacteriales bacterium
TTTTGCGCTTGAGCATGTTATTATTTGGTGAAATCCGGCGGTTTTGCATGACAAATTCACCCAAAAGGGGTATCATCTTCTGTGGCAAGGGAGCCCGCGCAAGCGGTTTGCATCTCATTACCCGTCGGTTCACCGGCGATACATTATCATATAGGACAGGTGAGAATCCATGACCAAGGTCAACATCATTTCCGGCTTCCTGGGCGCGGGCAAGACCACGCTGATCAAGAAGCTGCTGGACGGCGCCTTCGAGGGCGAAAAGGTGGTCCTGCTGGAGAACGAGTACGGCGAGGTGGGCATCGACGGCGGCTTCATGAAGGAGACCGGCGTGCAGATCACCGAGCTGAACTCCGGCTGCATCTGCTGCACGCTGGTGGGCGACTTCACCGAGGCGCTGGGCCAGCTGATCGACACCTACCACCCCGACCGCATCCTGATCGAGCCCTCCGGCGTGGGCAAGCTCTCGGACATCCGCCGCGTGGTGGACGACGTGGCCAAGACCCACGAGATCGAGCTGGCGGGCTGCGCCACCGTGGCGGACGTGGGCAAGTGCCGCATGTACGCGCACAACTTCGGCGAGTTCTTCATCGACCAGATCGAGAGCGCCGAGACCATCATCCTCAGCCGCACCCAGATGACCACGCAGGAGAAAATCGAGAAGTGCGTGGCGCTGCTGCGCGGCCACAACCCGCGCGCCCGCATCGTCACCACCCCGTGGGACGAGCTGGACAGCCTCAAGGTGCTGGAGACCATCGAGCATCCGACCTTCCTGCTGACGCCGGACGACCTGCCGGAGCCGGATCACCACGACCACGATCACGACGAGCACGAGCATCACCACGACCACGATCACGACGAGCACGAGCACCATCACGATCACGATCACGATGAGCACGAGCACGATCATGACGAGCACGAGCATCACCACGATCATGACGAGCATGAGCATCATCACGATCACGATGAGCACGACCACGATCACGACGAGCACGAGCTTCATCACGACCACGATCACGATCACTGCGGCTGCGGGCACGACCACCACGGCCACCACCACGCCGACGAGAGCTTTGACAACATCGGCGTCGAGACGCCCAAGCGCTTCGACGAGGCCGCGATCCGCGAGGCCCTGGAGGAGCTGGACGACGGCAACGGCGCGGAGTATGGCCAGATCCTTCGCGCGAAGGGCATCCTGCCGCTGAACGACGGCAAGTGGCTGCACTTCGACTACGTGCCCGGCGAGACCGACTTCCGCTACGGTCCCGCCGACTACACCGGCCGCCTGTGCGTGATCGGCGTGAAGATCCACGAGGACGCGATCAAGGCGCTGTTTGGGATTCAGGAGTAAGCAGATATGAATAACATCCCCGTATACATCGTCACCGGCTTCCTGGGCGCGGGCAAGACGAAGTTCATCACCGAAATGCTGACCGACGAGGGGTTCAGCGAGGGCGAGCGCACGCTGCTGCTGTGCTGCGAGGAGGGGGAGGAGGAGTACGACCCCGAGGTCCTCAAGAAGTGCAACACCACGCTGGTGAGCCTGGACGAGGTGAAACAGATCGCCGGCAAGCGGCTGATCCGCATGAACCGCGAACACCAGCCCGAGCGCGTGATCATCGAGTACAACGCCACCTGGCTGATGGAGAACCTCTACGCCGCCGAGAAGCCCGACAGCTGGACGCTGGCGCAGATCATCGACATCGTGGACGCCACGACGTTTGAGCTGTACCTGAAGAACATGCGCAAGTACATGGCCGACGGCCTGAAGGAGGCGGACCTCGTCATCTTCAACCGCTGCTTCCCGGACACCCGCAAGAGCCCGTGGCGGCGCGCGGTGAAGGGCCTGAACGGCGGCGCGCGCATCTTCTTCGAGAACGTGGACGGCACCACCGACGACGGCGTGTCCGACGAGGACCTGCCCTACGACATGAAGGCGGACCCCGTCGTGATCGGCGACGAGGACTTCGGCACCTTCTACCTGGACGCGCTGGAGCACCCGGACCGCTACGACGGCAAGCACATCCACGCGCGCGGGCGGGCCTTCCGCATGGACGACATGCCCAAGAACTGCTACGTGTTCGGCCGCCACGTGATGACCTGCTGCGCCGAGGACATCGGCGGCATCGGCTTCCTGTGCCAGTTCAAGGGCCAGCCGCCGAAGACGAACGACTGGATCTTCGTGGACGCGAAGGCGGAAAAGAGCTTCAGTCCGCTGCACGGCACCGAGGCGATCCTGCTGATCGAGGAGAAGGTGGCCCCGGCCAACCCCCCCAAGGAGGAATTGGTATATTTTAACTGACCGTTTTTCGACAAAACGGCCCTGAATTTCGACAAAAATATGTTTTTTGGGCTTGCTTTTGTCGATGCCGTATGTTAAAATACACAGTGTATGGAGAGGGAGGGTTCTGTATGAAGCGCAGGATTTTGAGGATGATGGTTTCCGTACTTCTGGTCGTTTCGATGCTGATCGCGCCGATGAGCGCGCTGGCGGCGAGCAAGAAGACGGTGCAGATTTTGCAGGTGACGGTGGACGGCGCGCGCCTGCGCCGCGGGCCGGGCTCCACCTACGACGTGATCACCAGCGTCAAGAACGGCGCGAAGGTGTTCTACCTGGGCAAGGAGAAGAACTCCTTTTCCTACGTGCGCACCGACCACGGCGCGGTGGGCTACATCTACAAGGGCTTCCTGAAATCCTACGGCGCCTGCTACAAGAGCCAGGTTTACTACGCCACCAAGAAGACGAAGCTCTACAAGAAGGCGTCCACGCACAGCAGCGGCAAGGCCAAGCTGTCGAAGGGCCAGCACGTGATCGTCTACCAGGTGAAGGGCAACTGGGCCTACGTAAAGACCCTGGGCGGCACCGGCGGCTACGTGAAGAAGAGCCTGCTGAAAAAGGCGAAATAAACGCAAAAAAGAACCGCGCGAGCGGTTCTTTTTTTGCGCTTCAACAAATTAGACCTCGCTTTGAAGAAGGTATTAACAACTGTGACAATCGCTTGTATTCCCCCGGCCGAGGCGGTATAATCGGGTCGCCGAAATCGGCAAGGACGATTCACAAGGAGGGGAAATCCATGAATAAGAAGTACATCGCAGAGGCGATCGGCACGGCGGTCCTGGTGATCCTGGGCTGCGGCACCGCGATGCTGGTGGGCTGCGACGCGGCCAACGGCGGCGGTTACATCCTCACGGCGCTGGCGTTCGGCCTGACCATCGTCGCGATGGCCTATTCCATCGGCAACATCTCCGGCTGCCACATCAACCCGGCGGTCTCGCTGGGCGTGCTGCTCACCGGCGGCATGACCACGGGTGAGTTCATCGGCTACGTGATTTCGCAGTGCGTGGGCGCGCTGTGCGGCTCCGCGGTGCTGGCGGCCATCTTCGGCCTGGGCCACGTCACCGACATGACCGGCGGCTTCGGCGCGAACGGCCTGGCGGGCGTGAACGGCAACGTGCTGGCCGGCCTGCTGGTGGAGATCGTGCTGACCTTCATCTTCGTGCTCGCGATCCTGGGCGTGACCAGCAAGAAGGCGAACCACGGCAGCTTCGGCGGCCTGGTGATCGGCCTGACGCTGGTGGTGGTGCACATCCTGGGCATCGGCCTGACGGGCACCTCCGTGAACCCGGCCCGCAGCTTCGGCCCCGCGCTGTTCGCTGCTTTCAATGGCAACGCCGCGCCGCTGGGCGCGCTGTGGGTGTTCATCGTGGGCCCGATGGCGGGCGCCGCGCTGGCCGCGACCGCGTACAAGGCGCTGGAGAAGAAGTAATCGGATAACCATGGTTTGCGCAGGGGCGGCCCCGGGCCGCCCCTGCGCTTGTCCGTCGGCCCGCCGCGATTGACATCGCGCGGGCTTCCTATTATAA
The DNA here is from genome assembly GCA_902773515.1 of uncultured Eubacteriales bacterium. Lineage (GTDB taxonomy): Bacteria > Bacillota > Clostridia > Christensenellales > Aristaeellaceae > UBA2862. The sequence goes on from CACYET010000011.1 coordinate 3,862, forward strand.
TGGCAGCAGAAAAGACGGGGGGAGGGGTTCGCGTGGACGGGAAGGGCCTGGACAGGCGCACGCGCTGCCGGCTGGTGTACGCGGCGCTGGCGGCGGCGCTGCTGGGCGCGGCGCTGTTGAACGTCGGCGTGGGCAGCGTGTCGATCCCCGTGGGCCGGATCGTCGGCATCCTGCTGGGGCGCGTGGACGACCCCACCCAGGCGGGCATCCTGTGGAAGATCCGCCTGCCGCGCGCGCTGATGGCGGCGCTGCTGGGCGGCGGGCTGTCGCTGTCGGGCTTCCTGCTGCAAACCTTCTTCGGCAACCCCATCGTCGGGCCGTTCGTGCTGGGCATCTCCTCCGGGGCGAAGCTGACGGTGGCGCTGGCGATGATCTTCCTGCTGAAGGCGCTGGGCGGCGCGTCGTCGTGGGCGCTGATCGGCGCGGCCTTCGCGGGCGCGCTGCTGGCGACGGGCTTGATCCTGTTGCTGTCGGGGCGGCTCAAGCACATGGCGGCGCTGCTGGTGGCGGGCATCATGGTGGGCTACATCTGCTCGGCGTGCACGGACTTCGCCGTGACCTTCGCCGACGACGCCGACATCGTGAACCTGCACGGCTGGAGCCAGGGCAGCTTTTCCGGCATGAGCTGGGAGAACGCGGGCGTGGCCGCGGCGGTGATCGCGCTGGCGGGGCTGGCGGCGTTCATGCTGTCCAAGCCCATCACGGCCTATCAGCAGGGCGAGGCCTACGCGCAGAGCGTGGGCGTGAACGTCCGCGCGTTCCGCGTGGCGCTGATCCTGCTCTCCAGCGTGCTGTCGGCCACGGTGACGGCCTTCGCCGGGCCGATCTCGTTCGTGGGCGTCGCCGTGCCGCACCTGGTCAAGCGCGCGCTGAACACGTCGAAGCCGCTGGTGGTGATCCCGGCGGTGTTCCTGGGCGGCGCGGTGTTCTGCATGGGCTGCGACCTGATCGCCCGCACGGCCTTCGCGCCCACGGAGGTGAACATCTCCACCGTCACCAGCGCGTTCGGCGCGCCGGTGGTAATCGTGATGCTGCTCAGGCAGCGAAGGGGGACGGGCGCATGACGGGCGCGTACCTGACGACGCGGAAACTGGCCGTGGGCTACGACGGCGCGCCCCTGATCGAGGGCATTGAGCTGGAGATCAACAAGGGCGAGGTCGTGACGCTGATCGGCCCGAACGGCTCCGGCAAGTCTACGATTTTAAAGACCATCGCCCGCCAGCTGAAGGCGCTGGGCGGCAGGGTGTATGTCGGCGGGGACGACCTGCACCGGCTCTCCGCCGGGGCGCTCGCCTCCCGGATGGCCGTGGTGCTCACCGAGCGCGCGCGGCCGGAGCTGCTGACCTGCCGCGACATCGTCTCCACTGGTCGCTACCCCTACACCGGGCGGCTGGGCATCCTCTCCGACGCGGACGAGGCGAAGGTGGACGCGGCGATGACGGCGGTGCGCGTGACGGACATCGCCCGGCGCGGCTACGACGCCATCAGCGACGGCCAGCGCCAGCGCGTGCTGCTGGCGCGGGCGCTGTGCCAGGAGCCGGAGATCATCGTGCTGGACGAGCCGACCTCGTTCCTCGACATCCGGCACAAGCTGGAGCTGCTCTCGCTGCTGCGCGGCATGGCGCGGCGGGAGGGCATCGCCGTGGTGCTCTCGCTGCACGAGATCGACCTCGCCCAGCGCGTGTCCGACCGGATCGTCTGCGTGACGGGGGCGCGGGAGGTCGTCTGCGGCACGCCGGAGGCGGTGTTCTCCGGGGACGCCATCGCGCGGCTGTACGGCATCGGGCGCGACGCGTTTGACCCGGCGTTCGGCGGCGTGGAGCTGCCGCGGGTCGAGGGCGCGCCGCGGGTGCTGGTGCTGTCGTCGGGCGGCGCGGGCATTCCCGTCTACCGCCGCCTGCAGCGCGAGGGCGTCCCGTTCGCGGCGGGCATACTGCCAAAAAACGACGTGGACTGCCACCTGGCGCGGCGTCTGGCCGCGGAGGTGATCGCCGTCGAGCCGTTCACGCCCTTCCCGGACGCGGCCGTGGCGCGGGCGCTCGAACTGGTGGAGGCGTGCGAGCGCGTGATCGACGCGGGCGTTGCGATCGGCGAGACGAATCGCCGCGTGGCGGAGGTCCTTGAGACTGCGAAGCGCGCGGGGAAGTATGAGAGAGTGGAGAGTTGAGAGTTTAGAGTGGAGAGTGGAGTGTGGAGAGTGAAGAGTGGAGTTAGGAGTGAGAAGTTAGGAGTGAGGAGTTAATGGCGGCTGACGCTATTCCTTGTAGGGGCGGCGTTGCGGCGGAAGGTCCGCCCCCGCGCCTGCCCAAAGCCTTCCCCTCTGGGGAAGGTGGCAGCCCGAAGGGCTGACAAAAGAGGTCCCCGCCGCCCGTTTCGCGCAAATGGGGCGGCGATGTCACAGCTTGTCGTTTTTTTGTTCCGCAATTCTCGAAATGCCCGCCTTGTTTTGGGCGAGCGCAGGGTTTATAATGACTCCAGATACTGGTAATAGGCCAATTTGGAGGAATACGCTATGAAGAATCGCTGGATCGCGACTTTGCTGGTGCTGGCGCTGGCGCTGGCCGCGCTGCTGCCCGCGGCGGCGGTGGCGGAGCCCGCCGTGCTGACCATGACGCTGGGCCTGAAGGAGAAGTTCCAGATCAACACCGCGGCCATCTCCGGCGCGGAGGGCAAGCAGCTGGTGTTCGCGACGTCGAACAAGAAGGTGGCCGACGTGTCCGCCGACGGCGTGATCACCGCCAAGAAGAAGGGCACCGCGAAGATCGCCGTGGGCTATGACGACGTGGCGCTGGCCGTCTGCACCGTGACGGTGCTGGGCGCGCCGAAGAAGATCGCGTTCACCGAGAAGAACCTCGTGATCAGCGTGGGCGACAGCCGGCAGTTGTTCGTCACGCTGCCGAAGAAGACGGCCTCCACGATCACCTACGAGAGCAGCGACGCCGCCGTGGCCACCGTGGACGGCGCGGGCAAGGTGACGGCCGTGGCCGGCGGCCACGCCGTGATCACCGCCACGACGTTCAACGGCAAGAGCGCCACCTGCCCGGTGGTGGTGCTGACGGGCGTGGCGCCCACCGAGCTGAAGCTGGACGTGCAGACCCTGTCGCTCCAGCAGAAGGAGACCTTCCAGCTCAAGCCGACCGTGAACGAGGGTGCGGACGCCGTGTACGCCTACACCACCGCCAACAAGAAGATCGCCATCGTGGACGCCGAGGGCGTGGTGACGGCCAAGAAGAAGGGCGCGACGCAGATCACCGTGACGACCCACAACGGCCTGTCCGCCACCGTGAACGTGGTCGTGAAGGGCAAGCTGAAGGACGTGTACGGCGCGCTGACCAACGACCCCAAGACCTTCCTGAAGTACGCCAAGAAGCTGAAGCTGAAGAAGGACACCACGACGGGGGACACCACCAGCGTGATGTACTACAACAACCAGCTGGCGCTGATCATGACGGCCAACTCCTGCCAGGTGTCGCTGAACCCCACCACCAGCCCGCAGTTCAGCTTGCAGAACATCGATTGCAGCATGTCCGCCAGCCAGGCGGCCGCCAAGCTGGTGGCCAACGGCTGGGCGCTGGCCGACGCGAAGACCGTGGACGGCATCGACGTGCGCGCGTTCACCAAGGGCGGCGACGCCAACCATCCCGTCACGATCTCCGCCGACGGCGACGACATCCGCAGCATCGACGCCTACTGGACGTGGTAAACAGATCGTTCGCAACCCGCCGCCCGAACGGGCGGCGGGTTTTTTGCGCGCGTGTGCAATCCCGTTCGCCAGACAACCATAAAACAACACAAATTGTGTTGACGTTTTCTAATTTTATGAGTATAATAGGAAGCTGTATGATATATGCTGACATGGCTGTGTCCCACAGCCGATAGCAGGGAGGACAGACCGAATGAAGAAGAGTCTCATCAAACTGGTGATCGTCGCGGCGCTGATTGTCGTC
>CACYET010000011.1:7861-26434 GCA_902773515.1 uncultured Eubacteriales bacterium
GCCATCAGCCTTGGCCTGGATCTGCGCGGCGGCGTCTCCACGGAGTATATCGCCACGGATACCACCATGGACAACTATTCCAGCCTCCTGGAGGGCACGGTTTCCGCGCTGCGCACGAGGCTGACCAACGCCGGCTTCACCGAGGCGAACGTGGCCATCCAGGGCACGGACCGCATCCTGGTGGAGATCCCGGACGTGGACGACCCGGAGGAGGTCGCCCGCATCATCGGCACCCCGGCGCATTTGGAGTTCCGCGACCCCAACGGCGAAGTGGTGGTCGAGGGCAAGGACATCAAGTCCGCCTTCGTGAACTACGCCAACGATGAAAAGACCCTCTACGGCGTCAGCTTCAACCTGAACGCCGAGGGCGCGAAGGCCTTTGAGAAGGCCACGAGCGAATTCATTGGCCAGGCCATCTCCATCTACCTGGACGACGAGCTGATCTCCGCCCCCACGGTGCAGACCGTGATCGCCGGCGGCAGCGGCATCATCACGGGCTCTAAGAGCGAGTCCTCCGAGGATTCCTACAACTGGGCCAGGAACCTGGCGATGCTGATCCAGTCCGGCGCGCTGCCGATGGACATCGCCGAGGTCGAGACCCGCGCCATCTCCGCCACGCTGGGCATCGAGGCCATTGACGGCGCCGTGATCGCCGGCATCGTGGGCCTGATCCTGGTGCTGGTGTTCATGCTGGTGATGTACCGGCTGCCGGGCGTGGCCGCCGACATGGCGCTGCTGATCTATGTGCTGATCGTGTTCTACGCGCTGGCCATCACGGGCGCGCAGCTGACGCTGCAGGGCATCGCCGGTATCCTGCTCGGTATCGGCATGGCCGTGGACGCGAACGTGGTCATATTCGAGCGCTTCCGCGAGGAGCTCAAGGAGGGCCGCACCCCGCTGAACGCCGTGAAGTTCGGCTTCCGCAACGCGGGCCGCGCCGTTCTGGACTCCAACGTGACCACCCTGATCGCCGCCGTCGTGCTGCTGATCTTCGGCACCGGCACCATCAAGGGCTTCGCCACCACGCTGATGATCTCCATCATCGCGTCCTACTTCACCGCCGTGCTGATCACCCGCGGCCTGCTGATCCTGATCTGCAAGCTGGGCATGAACGACCGCAGGCTCTATACGCGCTAAGAGGAGGGAACGAGCATGAAAAAGACGTTTACCGGAAAGACGCGCCTGTTCCTCTGCATCTCTGGCGCAATCATCGCGCTCGCGCTGGTTCTGCAGATCGCGGGCGTCGGCCTGAACCTGGGCATTGACTTCACCGGCGGCTCCATCCTGAACTACTCCGTCGGCGAGGATTACGACGTGAACGACGTGGAGGCCATCCTGAACGCCTCCGGCTACACCGACAACCAGATCACCAAGGCCGCCCCGTCCGCCGCCTCCAAGGCGCTGCAGGCGGAGCTCGCCGCCGCGGCGCAGGCCGAGACCGAAGCGCCCGCCGAGGAGACCGAAGCGCCCGCCGAGGGCGAGGAGAACGCCGTGGAGGAGGCCGCCGAGGAGGTCGAGGAGGCCGCCGAGGCCGTGGAAGAAGAGGCCGAGGAAGTGGCCGAGGCCGTTGAAGAGGCGGCCGAGCCGAGCCTGCTGAACACCGACAAGTCCGGCATCGCGGCCGACGGCCTGACCGACCTGCAGATCCGCCTGAAGCTGGCGGACGCCACCGCGGGCATGGAGGACGTCGTGAAGGACGCCGTCGCCGGCGTCGTCTCCGGCGCGAGCGAGACCAGCTACCGCACCGCCACCAACATGGAGATCAGCGACCTGGGCTACGAGCTGACCTACGCGGGCGGCAACATCATCGAGTTTGACATGGGCGGCGACTTTGACAAGGCGGCCGTCGAGAGCGCTGTGACCAAGGCCCTGGAGGACGGCGGCTACAGCCTGACCGAGATCCTGTTCGTGAAGTACGACGCCGAGGCCGAGGCCGCCGCGCTGGCCGAGGCTCAGGCCGAAGCCCAGGCGGCGCTGGAGGCCGCCGAAGCCGAGACTGAGGAGACCGAGGAGGCCGCCGAGGCTGAGACCGAGGAGACCGAAGCCGAGACCGAAGAGGCCGAAGCCGAGGAAGCCGAAGAGACCGAAGAGGCCGTCGAGGAGACCGGCAACAACCTGCGCATCCTGATCAACATGGACGACGTCACCAGCCAGGTGCGCGCCCAGCTGGAGCGCGAGATGACCGCGAAGTATCCGAACTTCCGCTTCGTGTCCATCGACCACGTCAGCGCCATCGCGGGCCGCGACCTGCTGTCCAACGCCATCAAGGCGTTGCTGATCGCGTTCGTGTGCATGCTGATCTACATCGCCATCCGGTTCAGCCCGCTGTCCGGCGCCGCGGCCCTGTTCGCGCTGGTGCATGACATTTTGATCATGTGCGCGTTCATGGTGTTCTTCCGCAAGTGGTTCCAGGTGAACAGCTCGTTCATCGCGGCGATCCTGACCATCGTCGGCTACTCGATCAACAACACCATCATCATCTTCGACCGCATCCGCGAGACCCGCGCGAAGCCGGGCTACACGCAGGTCGACATGATGGATGTGGTGGAGGTCTCCGTCGCCAGCACGCTGTCGCGCACCATCAACACCACGCTGACCACGCTGTTCACGCTGGTGTGCCTGTACATCTTCGGCGTGTCCTCCATCAAGGAGTTCGCGTTCCCGCTGCTGGTGGGCATGCTGGCCGGCACCTATTCCTCGGTGCTGCTCAGCGGCCAGGTCTGGGCCATGTGGGACAACAAGATCATGGCCAACAAGGCGAAGAAGGCATAATTGCACAAACAACCGCGAATTAGGAATCGACGCACGCCGGTTCCTAATTCTTCTTTCCCTCTGAAACGGACAGAAAATACAGAACGCTTATGCTTCCGAGAAAACACAACAAACAACTGGTAGACAATGCCAAGGCGCTTCGCAGGAACATGACGAAGGAAGAGCGGCACTTGTGGTATGATTTCCTTCGAGCGCACCCGGCGAGGTTTGTCAGGCAAAAGGTGTTGGGACATTATATTGCGGATTTCTACTCCGCTGGGGCGAAGCTCGTAATAGAACTGGATGGGTCGCAGCATTTTGATGATGAGCATGCGGCAAAGGATGCGGAGAGGACAAGTTTTATTGAGCAATATGGGTTGAGGGTAGTCAGGATTCCCAACATCGATGTCAACCGGAGTTTTGAAGGCGTTTGCGAGTACATTGATAAGATCGTTGAAGAAGGCATGATGTTGAAGGAGAGCAACAACCCCTCCGCCCCTTCGGGGCACCTCCCCTTACACAGGGGAGGCAAGGGCTGACGCCGCGGCATTATCTCGAACATCGGCTGATCCAAAAGCCTCCCTTGTGTAAAGGGAGGTGGCAGCCGTCAGGCTGACGGAGGGATTGTCCCAAAAACACTTCCGGAGGTGTTCATGCTCAAATACGTCCTGAGAAACACCGAGACGCACGACTTTCCCCGCCCGGAGGGGATGTCCCCGGCGCTGCACCGGCTGCTGGTGGCTCGGGGCATCTCCGGCGCGGAGGAGGCCGAGGCGTTCCTGAATCCCGGCGTGCACAGCCTGCACGACCCGCTGCTGCTGCACGACATGGCGCGCGCGGCGGCGCGCGTGCGCGCGGCGATGGACGCGGGCGAGGCGATCTGCGTCTACGGCGACTACGACGTGGACGGCGTGTGCGCGTCCGCGATCCTGTCCGGCTGGCTGCGCGAACAGGGCGCGCAGGTCGAGGTGTACCTGCCCTCCCGCCACAGCGAGGGCTACGGCCTCAACGAGCATGCCGTGCGCGAGATCGCCCAGCGCGCGAAGCTGCTGGTGACGGTGGACTGCGGCGTGCGCAGCACGGAGCTGGTGGCGCTGGCGAAGAGCCTCGGGCTGGACGCGATCGTGACCGACCACCACGAGCCGGGCGAGGCGCTTCCCGACTGCCCGGTGGTGAACCCGCTGCTGGGCGGCTATCCGTTCGCGCACCTGTGCGGCGCGGGCGTGGCCTGGAAGCTGGTGTGGGCGCTGGGCGGCGAGGACGCCGCGATGCCGTGGGTGGACGTGGCGGCGCTGGCGACGGTGGCGGACGTGGTGCCGCTGACGGGGGAGAACCGCGCCATCGTGCGCATGGGGCTGGACGCGATCAACGCGCCGGGGTCCAACCGACCCGGCCTCGACGCGCTGATCGACGCCGCGGGGCTGGGCGAGAAGCGCGTGACCTCCACGGCCGTCGCCTTCCAGCTCGCGCCCCGGCTGAACGCGGGCGGGCGGCTGGGCTCGGCCCGGCGCTCGCTGGAGCTGGTGCTGGCCGAGGACGCGGCGCGGGCGCGGCAGCTGGCCGCGGAGCTCGAGGCCGAGAACGCGAAGCGCCGCAGCGTGGAATTGCAGATCCTTGCGGAGGCCGAGAAGCAGCTCCAGGGCTTTGACTTCATCGCGCACCGCGCGATCATACTCGCCGGGGCCGACTGGAATCCCGGCGTGATCGGGCTGGCGGCGTCGCGGCTGGTGGAGAAGTACCACTACCCGGTGGTGCTGCTATCCGACCAGGGCGACAGGCTGACCGGCTCCTGCCGGAGCATCGAGGGCGTGGACATCCACGCCGCGCTCACCGGCTGCGCCAGGGTGATCGAGCGCTTCGGCGGGCACAGGCAGGCCGCGGGGCTGACGCTGAAGCCGGGGATGCTCGGGCCGTTCGTCGAGGCCATGGACGCGTGGCTGTCGGAAAACGTCGCGCCGCAGGCCTACGTTCCCGTGCAGCCCTACGACGCCGAGCTGGACTTCACCGCCGTCACGCCCGGGTTCATCGCCGCGCTGGAGGGCATGCAGCCGACCGGCTTCGGCAACCCCGCGCCGCTGTTTCGCGCCGAGGCCGAGGTGGTGGACGCGCGGGCCGTGGGCGCGGAGGGCGCGCACCTGAAGCTGACGCTCGCGCAGGGCGGGCGGCGGCTGGCGGGCATCGCGTTCCGCGAGGGCCATCGCGCCGGGGAGCTCGGCGGGCGGGTGGACGCGCTGTTCGTGCCGTCGATGAACACCTGGATGGGCCGCTCGGAGCCCCAATTGGAGGTCAGGGCGCTGGCGGACGCGGACGTATTCGACCGTTTGTCCTCAAAACTTGCGGACGAAGCGGTCATGCAATGCGATTTCTTAACAGAGATACTCTATAATAAAAAAATCCCCCCCGTTTCGGGGGAGGCGACGGAAATCGACGGCGAGGCGCTGCTGGACTGGATGTCCCGCGAGCCGCAGGGCACGCTGGCCGTGGCGGCGGACCTGGCGTCGGCGCGAAGGCTGATGGAGCTGCTCACGCCCTGCGCGCCGGACGTGGCGCTCGGCGAATGGCCGTCGGACGCGCGCTGCTTCAACGCCGTGTGCGTGTGCCCGTCCAGGGGGACGCTCCGCGGCGGCTACCGGCGCATCGCGCTGGCGGGCGCGCCGATTCAGTGCCTGCCCGGGGACGCGCAGAGCCGGGCCTGTTATCTGGCGGGCGACGCGCCCTGGCGGCGCATGCTGCCGGACCTGGACGACATGCGCGCCGCCTACCGGGCGCTGCTGGCGCTGCTCAAGCGGCCCGCGTGGTGTCAGTCGATGGCGCAGCTTTCGCGCATGGTCGCCCAGGAGGCGGGCGTAAACGACCTCGCCGCCGCCGCCGCGCTGCTGGCGATGGCGGACATGGGGCTGTTCGAGCTGGACCTGGGCGCGCGGCCCGTGTCCGTGCGGCGCACCGCGCTGGGCAAGGCCGAGCCCGGGGAGAGCGCCGTGTGGAACGCGATCCAGCGCTGGCGGGTACCGTAGGGACGCCATGGTTGGCGTCCGGGAATGACGATCATCTCACACGAACCGGAAAGGAGGCCCGCACATGTCGGAAATGAAGGATACCGAACTCCGCCCCTACATCAGCGCGGAGGAGTTGATCTCGCGCATCCGCAAGTATCACCCGGAGGACGACATGTCCCTGGTGGAGCGGGCCTACCAATACGCCGAGAAGGCGCACGAGGGCCAGGTGCGCAAGTCGGGCGACCCCTACTTCTGCCACCCCGTGGCCGTGGCGGTCATCCTGACGGACCTGATGCTGGACGCGACCACGATCGCGGCGGGCCTGCTGCACGACTGCGTGGAGGACTGCGAGGGCTGCACGCTGGACGGCGTTCGCCAGATGTTCGGCGACGAGGTGGCCGTGCTGGTGGATGGCGTGACAAAGCTGAGCCAGCTGAACTTCGCCAACCGCGAGGAGGCCCAGGCCGAGACGCTGCGCAAGATGTTCCTGGCCATGGCCAAGGACATCCGCGTGGTGCTGATCAAGCTGGCGGACCGGCTGCACAACATGCGCACGCTGAAGTATCAGAAGCCGGAGCGCCAGGTGCCCATCGCCCGCGAAACACTGGACATCTACGCGCCGCTGGCCCACCGGCTGGGTGTGTACACCGTGAAGTGGGAGCTGGAGGACCTGTCGCTGCGCTACATCGACCCCGACGGCTACTATGAACTGGTGCGCCTGGTGGGCATGAAGCGCGAGGAGCGCGAGCAGCTGATCGCGCAGGTGACGCAGGAATTGAAGAGCCGCCTGACCGAGGCGGGCATCAAGTGCGAGATCGACGGGCGTCCCAAGCACTTCTACTCCATCTACAAGAAGATGAAGAGCCAGAACAAGGCCTTCGACCAGATCATGGACCTGATCGCCGTGCGCGTGCTGGTGGACACCAAGCAGGACTGCTACTTCGCGCTGGGCATCGTGCACACCATCTGGCCGCAGGTGCCGGGCCGCTTCAAGGACTACATCAGCATGCCCAAGGCGAACATGTACCAGTCGCTGCACACCACCGTGGTCAACCAGGGCCGCCCCTTCGAGGTGCAGATCCGCACCTTCGAGATGCACCGCACCGCGGAATACGGCATCGCGGCGCACTGGCGCTACAAGGAGGGCAAGGCGCTGGACGAGCTGGATACGAAGCTCAGCTGGCTGCGGCGCATACTGGACTGGCAGTCCGACGCCAAGGACCCGGGCGACTTCAGCGAGCTGATCAAGTTTGACCTGTTCGCAGACGAGGTGTTTGTGTTCACGCCCAAGGGCGACGTGGTGTCGCTGCCGCGCGGGGCCACGCCGCTGGACTTCGCCTACCGCATCCACTCCGCCGTGGGCAACCGCTGCATCGGCGCGAAGGTGAACGGGCGCATCGTGCCGCTGGCGCACCAGCTGGAGACCGGCGACTTCGTCGAGGTGATGACCTCGTCGTCCTCCCACGGCCCCAGCCGTGACTGGCTGAACATCGTCAAGACCAGCGAGGCCAAGGCCAAGATCCGCGCGTGGCTGAAGAAGGAGCAGCGCGAGGAGAACATCGACCACGGGCGCGAGCTGCTGGAGCGCGAGGCCAAGCGCCTGGGCTACAGCATGTCGCAGCTGTCGAAGCCCGAGCTGGTGGAGACGCTCTACAAGCGCTACTCCGTGCAGAGCTACGACGACGTGTGCGCCATGGTGGGCTTCGGCGGGCTGAGCACCGCGCAGGTGCTGAATCGGCTGATCGACGAATACAAGAAGACGCAGAAGCCCGGCGACACGCCGCCTCCGCCGGAGCCGCCCGCGCCCCCGCAGCCCCCGAAGCCGCCCGCCGGCGGCAACGGCGGCGTGATCGTGAAGGGCGAGAGCGGCATGCTGGTGCGCTTTGCCAAGTGCTGCTCGCCGCTGCCGGGCGACAAGATCATCGGCTACATCACCCGCGGGCGCGGCGTGTCTGTGCACCGGGCCGACTGCCCGAGCCTGAAGGACCCCGGCGTGGAGCGGGACCGGCTGATCGAAGTGGAGTGGGAGGGCAAGGATTCCTCCGCCACCTACGAGGCCGAGATCCGCATCATCTGCTACAACCGCACGGGCTTCCTGGCCGAGCTGAGCGTGCTGTTCGCGTCGATGGAGGTGCCCGTGAGCGCCATCTCCGCGCACGCGCTGAAGGACAACACGTTCATATTCAACATCTCGCTGGTCATCAAGTCCACCGAACAGCTGGCGAAGATCATCCGCGAGCTGAACAAGTGGCCGGACGTGATCGAGGCCAGCCGGGTGAACGGATGACGCCATCCAAAAGCCTTCCCCTCTGGGGAAGGTGGCCGAGCAGGCACCTCTGGTGCCGTCAGCGAGGTCGGATGAGGCCGAATCGCGTTCAATCGGTTCGCTAAACCATCTCGACCTCATCCGCCCCTTGCGGGGGCACCTTCCCCAGAGGGGAAGGCATGACAGGAGTATACTATGCGCTGTGTCATTCAAAAGGTCGCCCACGCCTCGGTCGTCGTGGCGGGGGAGACGGTGGGAAAAATCGAACAGGGCTTCATGGTGCTGGTGGGCGCGCAGGCCGGGGATACCGAGGCCGACGCCCGCTACTGCGCGGAGAAGATCGCGGGCCTGCGGGTGTTCGAGGACGAGAACGAGAAGATGAACCTGTCGCTGGCGGACGTGGGCGGGAGCGTGCTGCTGGTGAGCCAGTTCACGCTGCTGGCCGACGCGCGCCACGGCCGACGCCCGGACTTCATACAGGCCGCCCGCCCGGAGGTCGCCGAGCCGCTGTGCGAGCGCGTGAAGGCGATGATCGAGGAGAAGGGCATCCGCGTAGAGACGGGCCGCTTCCGCACCCACATGGAGGTCAGCCTGCTCAACGACGGCCCGGTGACGATACTGCTGGACAGCAGAAAGCAGTTCTGATTAAAGAAGAATCCCACAAGAGTTTAGAGATAAGAGTTTAGAGTTTAGATGAGAATGCCTGGGAACGCTGGCACACTATTCAATCTCGACTCTCAACTCTAAACTCTCAACTCTGAATGGTCAACATTTCGCTGGAGGTTCCACATGCCGGTCAGTATTCTCGCCGTCTCCTGCGGCATGATTCAGGAGAACGCCTACATCGTCGCCCGCGAGGGGCGGGACGACTGCGCGGTGATCGACCCCGGCGACGACTATCCGAAGCTGAAGCGCACGCTGGGCGGGAAGAGGGTCGGCGCGATCTTGCTGACCCACGGCCACTTCGACCACATCCAGGCCGTCGCGCCGATGGCGGACGAGTTCGGCGCGCCGGTGTACGTGCATGCCGAGGACGCCGAGATGCTCAACGACTCGCGGCTGAACGGCTACATGGGCCTGATGGGCGGCATCGCGACGGGGCCGAGGATCGAGGCGCAAGACCTGGGTGAGGCGCTGGACGCCTGCGGCCTGCGCTTCGACGTACTGCACACGCCGGGCCACTCGAAGGGCTCCGTGTGCCTGTATCTGAAGGACGAGGGCGCGCTGTTCAGCGGCGACACGCTGTTCGAGGCGGGCTTCGGCCGCACGGACCTGCACGGCGGCGACATGCGCGCGCTGATGGCGTCGCTGAAGGCGCTGCTGGCGCTGCCGGGGGAGACGCGCGTGTACCCCGGCCACGGCCCGGTCACCACCGTCGCGCGGGAGCGGGCGAGGTATAAGCTATGATCCGCCTTCAGACCGACGCGCCACAGTTCTTCTCCGACCTGGGCGACGTGCTGCGGCTGTTTTACGGCGACGTGCAGGTGAGCCTGACGGACGGGGACGTGCTCTTCGAGCACCGCTTCACCGACGAGGGCGGCCTCTGGACGGACACATGGCGTTCGCAGGGGCGGGAATTCACACTGACACGAAGCACGCCTGCGGGCAATGCGCTCGAAATCAAGCGCGCGCGCAAGCGGCAGGTGAAGGGCGCGCTGTACGGACTGCTCAAACAGCTGACGGGCATGCGGCCCCCGTGGGGCAGCCTCACGGGCATAAGGCCCACGCGGCTTCTGTACGAGGGCATGGAGGCGGGCCTGACGCTGGACGAGGCCGTCCAGAGGGTGCAGGATGAGTTCGACGTGTCCGCGGACCGCGCCGAGCTGCTGGGCGACATCGCCCGGATGCAGGCGGGCATTCGCGAGGCCGCGCCGGATCAGTTCGACCTCTATATCGGCATACCGTTCTGCCGGACGCGCTGCTCCTACTGCTCGTTTTCCGCCGGGGAGATCGGCGACGGCAGGCTGGTGAAGCCCTATGTGGAGGCGCTCCTGCGGGAGATCGCGCTCTGCCGCGACCTGATGCGTGAGAAGGGCATGCGCCTGCGCGCCGGGTATGTCGGCGGCGGCACGCCCACGGCCATCCCCTGCGCGGAGCTGGAGCGCATCCTGGAGGCGGCGCAGGCGGCCTTCCCGGGCGCGGCGGAGTGGACGGTGGAGGCCGGCCGGCCCGACACCATCGACGAAGAAAAGCTGCGCATGATCAAGGCGCGGGGCGTGGGGCGCATCTCCGTCAACCCCCAGACCTTCAACGACGACACGCTTCGGCGCATCGGCCGCGCCCACACCGGCGAGGAGACGCTCGCCGCCTACGCGCTGGCCCGGTCGCTGGGCTTCGACGACATCAACATGGACCTGATCGCCGCCCTGCCGGGGGAGACGGTCGAGGACTTTTCGCGCACGCTGGATAGGGTCGAGCGCCTCGCGCCGGACAGCGTCACCGTGCACTCGCTGGCCATCAAGCGCTCCAGCCGCCTGCACGAGCAGCTGGCCGTGGCGGGCGAAGGCTACGGCCAGGTGACGCGCGAGGGCGCGGACGAGATGATCGCGCTGGCGCGCTCGCGCCTGACAGCCGGGGGCTGGCGGCCCTACTACCTGTACCGGCAGAAGTACATGGCCGGGAACCTGGAGAACGTGGGCTACGCGAAGCCGGGCAAGGCCTGCCTGTACAACATCGGCAACATGGAGGAGACCGTGAGCGTGCTGGCGCTGGGCGCGGGCGCGATCACGAAGTGGCTGTTCGACCCGCGGGACCGCGACCTGCGCATCGAGCGCGCGCCGAACGTGCGCAACATCGAGGAATACATCGCGCGGGTGGACGAGATGGTGCGGCGCAAGCGCGACGTGATCTTCTCGGAGGCCCCCAGCAGGCAGGAGCCATAGAGACGCCGTGCAGGGCGTCCGACAACATGATTTCGGAGGCGAGGGATTCATGCGATCCCGCAGGAGAAATACCGGATTTTTCAGCGACTGGCGGCGCGTGGCGGCGCTGGCCGCCGTCGGAGGCGTGCTGGTGGCGGCGGCGATCATCCTGCTGCTGCGGCTGAGCGCACCGAAGGAGCCGGAGGTGGTCGCGCCGAACCCGGTGGCGACCATCGCGATGTCCGACGGCAGCCAGATGCGCTTCACGCTCTACCCGGACCAGGCCCCAAACACCGTGGCGAACTTCATCAAGCTCGCCAACCGCGGCTTCTACGACGGCCAGCAGTTCTTCCGCATCGTGGCGGGCGTGTTCATACAGGGCGGCGACCCCAAGAACAACGGCACCGGCGACCCCGGCTACGCCATCAGGGGCGAGTTCGCCGACAACGGCTTTTCGCAGAACACGATCTCGCACATGCGCGGGGCGATATCGATGTGCCGCCCCAGCGGCTACGACACCGCCGGCAGCCAGTTCTTCATCATGCAGGGCAGCTACCCGGAGTACGACGGGCGCTACGCGGCGTTCGGGTCCATCGACGAGGGCGACGAGAAGAGCCTGGCCACGCTGGATGCCATCGCGTCCCAGCCCACCGACAGCACCTACCTGCCCCTCACGCGCCAGGTGATCGCCACCATCCGCGTGGAGACCTTCGACGCGGAGTATCCCGACCCCGAGACGATCGAGAGAGAGTAAACGAGAGTTTAGAGTTGAGAGTTAAGAGTTTAGTTGCGGTGCAAATCCTGACGGATTTGTTTTGATTGAAACGGGAGAGAATCCATACGTTTCTTATTGGCATATCAAACGAAACCATAACGATGCTATTCTTATTAAATCAAGAGAAATCCGAAGGATTTCCACATGAACTCCACTCTAAACTCTATACTCTCCACTCTCTGAAAAACGCCGAGCATTCAATAGAACGCCAACCTATCGACAAGGAGGAAGCTTGTATGTTCAACCCCATCGTCACCATTGAAATGGAGAATGGCGGCGTCATCACCGCCGAGCTGTATCCCGAGATCGCGCCGAACACCGTGGCGAACTTCGTCAGCCTCGTGCAGAAGGGCTTTTACGACGGCCTGATCTTTCACCGCGTCATCCCCGGCTTCATGATCCAGGGCGGCGACCCGCAGGGCACCGGCATGGGCGGCCCGGGCTATTCCATCAAGGGCGAGTTCGCCCGCAACGGCTTCCGGCAGAACAACCTGCGCCACAGCCGCGGCGTGCTCTCGATGGCCCGCAGCATGATGCCCAATTCGGCAGGCAGCCAGTTCTTCATCATGCACGCCGACGCGCCGCACCTCGACGGCGACTACGCCGCGTTCGGCAAGGTCACCTCGGGCATGGACGTGGTGGATGCCATCGCGAACACCCCCACCGGCTTCCAGGATCGCCCCGTCAGCGAGCAGAAGATCAAGAAAGCTACCGTGGATACGTTCGGCGAGACGTATACCGTCGAGAAGTACGGAAGGTAAAAAAATGAGTCACGGGGACAGGTTCCTTGACTCACCCGATCGTGGAAAGTGAGTCAGGGAACCTGTCCCCGTGACTCAATTACAGGAGTACAACCATGTCAAAGACCTTGATCGTCGCCGAGAAGCCGTCGGTGGCGCGGGACATCGCCCGGGTGCTGGGCGTGAAGGGCCGCGGCGAGGGCTGCATCCAGGGAAGCGCATACATCGTCACCTGGGCCATCGGCCACCTGGTGTCGCTGAGCGAGCCGGGCGAGACGGACGCGCGCTGGGTGAAGTGGAGCATGGCGGACCTGCCGATGCTGCCCGAGCGCATCCCGCTGAAGGTGCTGCCCGCGACGAAGGACCAGTTCGCCGTGATCAGGGGCCTGATGGCGAGCGACGAGGTGTCGGACATCATCTGCGCGACGGACTCCGCGCGCGAGGGCGAGCTGATCTTCCGCTACATCTACCAGAAGGCGGGCTGCAAAAAGCCCGTCAAGCGGCTGTGGATCTCGTCGATGACCGACGCGGCGATCCAGCAGGGCTTCGCGGACCTGAAGCCCGCCTCGTTTTACGATTCGCTGTACGAGAGCGCGCGCTGCCGCAGCGAGGCGGACTGGCTGGTGGGCATGAACGCCTCGCGGGCGTTTTCGCTGGCCTACGACGCGCACCTGTCCGTGGGCCGCGTGCAGACGCCGACGCTGAACCTGATCGTGAAGCGGGACATGGAGATCAAGAACTTCGTGCCCGTGGACTACTGGGAGATCCACGCGAACTTTGGCGACTACGAGGGCCTCTGGCTGAACCCCGACACAAAGGACACCCGCTGCCCGGACGAGGCGCGGGCGCGCGAGGTGCGCGACGCGGTGGCGGGGAAGGACGCGGTCGTGGAGGAGAGCAAGGTGGAGCGCAAGAAGGTGGTGCCGCCGCAGCTGTACGACCTGACGAGCCTGCAGCGCGAAGCCAACCGGAAGCTGGGCTACTCCGCGGACAAGACGCTGAAGCTGGCGCAATCGCTGTACGAGACACACAAGCTGATCACCTACCCGCGCACCGACAGCCGCTACCTGCCCGACGACATGAAGCCGAAGGTCGCCGCGACGCTCAGAAAGCTGCCCGCGGCCTATCAGCCGCTGGTCGAGTCGCCGCAGCTGAACTGGGGCCTGAAGTGGAACCGCTTTTACGACAACTCGAAGATCAGCGACCACCACGCCATCGTGCCCACCGAAAAGACGGCGGATTCCTCGCAGCTGACGCGCGACGAGGCGCTGCTGTTCGACATGATCGCGCGGCGGCTGATCGCGATCCACTATCCCAACTACGAATACGACGCCGCGCGCGTCGTCACGCGCGTGGGTGAGCATCGCTTCAAGTCCACCGGCGCGATGCCCGTCGTGGAGGGCTGGAAGGCCGTCTACAAGAACGACAAGGCCGAGGAGAAGGAGCCGCCGCTGCCGCCGCTCAAGGTGGGCGACGCGCGGCGCGTGGAGCGGGCGACGGTGAAGAAGTGCCAGACCAAGCCGCCCGCCCCGCACACCGACGCTTCGCTTCTGAACCTGATGGAGAACGCGGGCCGCGACATCGAGGACGAGGCGCTGCGCGAGCAGATGAAGTCCTCCGGCCTCGGCACGCCCGCCACCCGCGCCGCCACCATCGAGCGGCTGATCGACGTGGGCTACGCCGCGCGCCGGGGCAAGACCATCGTCTCCACCGAGAAGGGCCGCCAGCTGATCGCCGTCGTGCCGGAGCAGATCGCGTCCGCCGTCACCACCGGCAAGTGGGAGAAGTTCCTCTCCGACCTCGCCGCCCAGAAGGACGCGGCCGAGCGCGACCAGAAGTCCGCCCGGTTCATGAACGGCATCCGCCGCTTCTCCGCCTTCCTCGTCGACGCCGCCAAAAACGGCCCCGAGGTCCGCTTCCCCAAGGAACAACCGGCGAAGAAGAAGGCCGCGAAGAGGACCTATGCGAAGAAAACGGGCGCAAGAAAACCCGCCGCGAGGAAGGCGGCGGGGAAGGGTTGAATGAGGAATTAGGAATGAGGAATGGGGAGCCACAACCCCTCAGTCAGCTCCGCTGACAGCTCCCCTTACACAGGGGAGCCGAGGCTGACGCCCGCCAAAAGCCTTCCCCTTTAGGGGGCCGCAATTCTAGCATTAGCGTCAGGCCTAGCGTCAGCGTCAGGTGGCGCGATAGCGCCGGATGAGGTCGTTCCCCGTCCTTTGTAGGGGCGGTGTTGCGCCGCCCGCCCAAAGAGGAGACCAGATTGCCACGTCGCTCCCTTCGGGGCTTCCTCGCAATGACGTACAGCGAAGCGCAGTCGAACAACGTCATTGCGAGGCCTGAAAGGCCGTGGCAATCTGGTTTTCCAATGAGTCACGGGGACAGGTTCCCTGACTCATTCCGCCGTTGGGAGTGAGTCACGGGACCTGCCCCCGTGACTTACTCTTTTGACGGGATGCGACGCAAGGCGCGTCGGGCAAGTTGACACGGTCGAAGGCGCGTGATATAATCAACAAAAAAACGGGGAATGCGACATGAGATCACGGGCAGAGGGAAGGCGCAGGCGGCCGCTGTTGAGCCTGGCTCTGATACTGGCGCTGGGCATCGCCGTGGGCTGCGCGGGCGCGTATTTTTTCCAGAACTACATGAGTTCCAGGAGCACCGTTTCCAGCCGCATGACCGAATTCAACCTCCGGGACATCGGCGAGCTGGCGACCCAGGAGGGCTGCTACACCGCCATACAGACCATCTCGGGCTCCAGAAAGGAGTTCGGCATCACGTTCCCCTTCACCAACAAGAGCTACATCTACAGTATGGACGGCACCGTGAAGGCGGGCCTCGACTTCTCCAGGATCGCGCTGGAGGAGAACGCGCTGACCAAGACGCTGAAGGTGTCCATGCCGCCGGCGAAGCTGCTGTCCGTGGACCCGGACCGGGATTCCTTTACCGTCTACTACGAGAGCAAAAACATGTTCAACGCCCTGCACCTGGAGGAGACCAACCAGGCGGAGAAGGCCGCCGAGGAGGAGATCAAGGCGAAGGCCATCCAGTACGGCATACTGGAGCACGCCGAGCAGAACGCCCGGACGCTGGTGAAGGCCATGCTCGACCAGGTGTACGACGCGGAGTGGACGATCGAATTTGAGATACGCGAGGAGGAATAGACTGTGTTCAAGAAGATCCTGGGCGCGTTCGCCGTCGTCCTGCTGGGACTGATCGTTCTTGTGTATTTATTCCTGTTTATCACCCGCTGAGGGCGGGATCTGATCGAATAAAAAGCGCCGAGGCTCGGCGCGGGGGAGGATCGTATGAAGAGACTGATGGGCGCAATGATGGCGGTGGCGCTGCTCGTGCTGTGCGCGGCGGGGGCCGCGGGCGAGCCGCTTTATGCCGCGGACGGCAGCGCGGTTTCCGGGCGGATCGACTTCACGGAGGGCCTCGCGCCCTACGCGGGCAAGTGGGTGAACTTCCAGGACGGCTTCCGGCTGTACCTGCCGCAGGACTGGGAGCGCTCCGACGTCTCCGACGCGCAGGCCCAGGCGGGGCTGTTCTACCGCGAGACCAACAACGGCAGCGACAGCGTGGTGGGCGAGTTGAACATGGGCGTGGCCGTGAGCTACGCCGAGGCGAACGGCCTGCAAACGCTGGACGACCTGGCGGCGAGCTACGCCGCCGGCGGGCTGGGCGAGGTGGACAAGCTGGACCTGAACGGGCTGCCGGTGGTGACGTTCGCGTCGCGCGCGGAAGACTACCGCGGCGTGGCGTTCTTCCATCCGCTCGTGGCGGGCTACGTGATGACGATATACGTGTCGCCCTGCGGCGTCGGGGACCGGCTGGTGAACGACGTGGGCTCGGCGATACTCTGCTCGCTGACGCCCAGGGCATAAAAAACTTCCCGCCCAGGCAGGAAAAACGGGACGGACGCAGAATATTATTATCAAGGCGTTAAATTTTGGTTGAATCTCGCATTCGCCGACGCCATTGAAACAGTAAGGAGCGATGAAGAATGAAGTTTGTGTATGTGGGCAAGGAAGTTGTATCCGACAGCCTGAAAGCCAGGGCTGAGAAGAAGCTGAACAAATTGGATCGCTATTTCAGCCGCGAACCCGAGGCCCTCATCCGCTTCCGCCAGCAGCGCGGCGGCCGGAACATCGCGGAGCTGACCATCAGCGTGGACGGGCTGATCCTGCGCGCCGAGGAAAACTCCAACGATATGTACCTGTCCATCGACCGCGCCGCGGACAAGCTGGAGAGCCAGATCCGCCGCTACCGCACCAAGCTGGGCAAGCGCGTGCGCGACGCCCGCGCCGAGGCCCCGGAGGAGGTCGTGGAGCCGGTGTACGAGGAGGCCAACTACGACGTGGTGCGTGTCAAGAAGTTCTCCGTCAAGCCCATGGACGTGGACGACGCCATCACCCAGATGGAGCTGCTGGGCCACAATTTCTTCCTGTTCATGAATGCCGAGAACGATTCGCTGAACGTGCTCTATCGCCGCAACGACGGCGCTTACGGCCTGCTGGTGCCGGAAAAATAATACAAAATGATTGTCGACGTGTTCCTGCGGAACCCGCCGACCCGGAAAACGTTCCGTTTTCCTAATCATGCACAAGCCAAATATAGCCGGGCGGCGCGATTCGCGCCGCCCGGCTTTTGCGTTTATTCCGGCAGCTTCGCCAGCCCCGCGTCGAGCAGCTTCTGCAGGCTGAGGAGGATGCCCAGCTTGGCGTGATACCACGTGAGGCCGCCCTGGAAGTAGACGGCGTAGGGCGGGCGGATGGGGCCGTCGGCGGAGAGCTCGATGCTGCTGCCCTGCACGAACGCGCCGGCCGCCATGATCACGTCGCTGTCGTAGCCGGGCATGGGCCAGGGCTCTGGCATCGCGAAGCTGTCCACAGGCGCGGCGGCCTGTATGCCGTGGCAGAAGGCGCGCATGGCTTCGGGGCTTTTGAGTTCCACGGCCTGGATGATGTCGTGGCGGCTCTCGCTGCCGTCCGGCACCACCTTAAAGCCCAGCTTTTCGTAGACGTTCGCGGCGAAGATCGCGCCCTTCAGCGCCCCGGCCACCACCGTGGGGGCCAGGAACAGGCCCTGGTAGAACGCGGGCAGGATGCCCAGGTTCGCGCCGACCTCCTGGCCGAGCCCGGGGGCGCTCAGCCGGTACGCGCAGCGGGACACGCAGGCCTCGGTGCCGCAGATATAGCCGCCGATGGGGGCCAGGCCGCCGCCGGGGTTCTTGATGAGGCTGCCGACCGCCATGTCCGCGCCGACGTCCGTGGGCTCGATCGTCTCCACGAACTCGCCGTAGCAGTTGTCCACCATCACATTGAGGCCGGGCTTGACGGACTTGATGAACGCGATCAGCTCGCCGATCTGCCCAACGGAGAACGTCGGCCGCGTGGCGTAGCCCTTGCTGCGCTGGATGGTGACCAGCTTCGTGCGCTCGTTGATAGCGGCGCGGATGCCCTCCCAGTCGAAGCCGCCGCCTTCCGTCAGCGCGACCTCGCGGTAGGAAACGCCGTACTCCTTCAGCGAGCACTTCGATTCGCGGATGCCGATGACCTCCTCCAGCGTGTCGTAGGGGCGGCCGACGGGGCTGAGCAGCTCGTCGCCCGGCAGCAGGTTTGCCGACAGCGCCACGGCCAGCGCGTGGGTGCCGCAGGTGATCTGCGGGCGCACCAGCGCGGCCTCGGTGTGGAACACGTCGGCGTAGACCTTCTCCAGCGTGTCGCGGCCCAGGTCGTCGTAGCCGTAGCCGGTGGTGGCCGCGAAGCAGGGCGCGCTGACGCGGTGCTTCTGCATCGCCGCGAGCACCTTGCCCTGGTTGTACTCCGCGACGGCGTCCACCGCCTCGAAGCGCTCCTTGAGGCCGTCCAATATGGCCTCGCCGTATCGATACGCCGCCGGGCCCACGCCCAGTGCGGCGTACATATTTTCCATCTGCATATATACGCCTCACTTTTCAAATTGCCAAGGAATATCATAGCATCTGCGGCGGACATTGTCAAATGCCGTGCATCCAAAAGCCTTCCCCTTTGGGGAAGGTGGCCGAGCAGGCGCTTTTGCGCCGTCGCGAGGTCGGATGAGGTCGAATGCGCACTATCATATCGCTGTACCTTGTCGACCTCATCCGTCTCGTCGCTTCGCTCCGATCCACCTTCCCCTTTGGGGAAGGCTATATATGTCA
>CACYET010000012.1 GCA_902773515.1 uncultured Eubacteriales bacterium
GGCGCGGCTCTGCTGCTGGGCGGCGTGGACGGCGGCGGGCAGTACCTGGCGGCCCTCGCGCCGGATTTTTCAGCCCTGCTGGGCGCGCTGGAGGCCGACGCCATCGAGCCCGCGGACGGAGGGCTGATCAGCGCCGTGGTGTCGCTTAAAGACCGCGTGGGCCACGCGCAGCTGGAGCAGTGGATCGTGGACGGCGACGGGCTGCGCCGGGTGTCCTCCGAGAGCGCGTGGAGCGCCGGCGCGCCGCGCTGGCCCGACACCGCCGAGGATACGATGATCGCCGCCGTGGAGGCCGCGCTGGCGGGGCTGCCCGCCGAGGCCGAGGGCTACCTCTCCCCCGCCCTGGCCGCCGGGAAGGCGCTGGCGTCGATCGGGGAGATCTGCGAGGGGTGCGCCCCGATGAAGTACGGCCTGCCCGGCGAGCGCGCCTGCGTGGGACTGCTGCGCGCCGAGAACGCCCACCTGGCCGAGGCACGGCCGCTGTACTACCGCGCGGAGCCCTCCGGCGGCCGACAGGGGCCGTG
Source organism: uncultured Eubacteriales bacterium (assembly GCA_902773515.1). Taxonomy (GTDB): domain Bacteria; phylum Bacillota; class Clostridia; order Christensenellales; family Aristaeellaceae; genus UBA2862. The sequence continues at coordinate 525 of CACYET010000012.1, forward strand.
GCAGATCGTGTCCGTCTCGCTGGAGTGAGGGATTATGCCCGAAAAGCCCTTCAACAGGTGCGCGACGTTCGCCTCCAGCGCGGCGCGGGGGATCTCGCCCCGCCGGGCGGCCTTCCATATCCTGAAGACCCACAGCGGCCCGCCAGGCGTGATCCAGCCGTTCCCGGCCTTCACCATCTCCACGGCGCTGACGGTGCGCACGCTGCCCCAGTCGGACATCACCGCGCCGTCGAAGCCCCACTCGTCGCGGAGCAGGCCGTTCAGCAGCGCGCCGTTCTCGCCGGGATAGAGCCCGTTCAGCGCGTTGTAGCTCGTCATCACGGCGTCGGGCATCTGCGCGCGGAACGCGATCTCAAACGATTTAAAGTACAGCTCCCGAAGCGCCTGCTCCGAGACGACGCTGTGGCTGCCCAGGCGGCCGAGCTCGGCGTTGTTGCAGAACAGGTGCTTGTAGCAGCAGCGCGCGCCGCCCTCGCGCAGCCCGCGCGCCTGCCACCCCGCCATCTCGCCCGAGAGCAGCGGGTCCTCGGAGAAGTACTCCGGCCAGCGGCCGCACAGCGGGCTTCGGTGCAGGTTCATGCCCGGCCCCAGTAGCAGGTCGATATGCCGCTCGCGGCACTCCTCGGCGATCACCCGCCCCGCCGAGCGCGCGATCTCGCGGTTGAACGTGGCGGCGATCACGCTGCCGGAGGGAAAGCCCGTGCCGGGCTTCCGCAGGTTCAGCCCCGCGCCGGCGTCCGAGGCCGCAAACGACGGCAGGCCCCGGCGTCTCAGCCGCGGCGTATAGCCCGCCGCGCCATCCTGCCAGGGCAGCAGGCGCATCCCGGCGCACACGTTCAACCGGCACAGCTCAAAGAGCGAGAGCCCCGCCACGAACGCCCCCAGCCGCGCCGGATTTTTCTCAACTTCCGCCCACTTCACGCGCTTTCTAAAAGCCTTTTTCCTGATTGCCTTCCCCTCATCGCCCCGCGCCCTGGCAACGCTTTGCCGGTCGCGGGTTTCGGGCCTGCACAGCCTGTGTGCAGGGCCCTCAGCACTCGCTTCGCTCGGCGCTTGTGGGGAAGGTGGCGCGAAGCGCCGGATGAGGTCGTCCTCCGCCCGCCTCTCCGCCCTCACCGCCATCTGCTCGCCCAGCGGCACGACCTTCGACCGCCCGCCGTCCACGCGCGGGTTCGCCCGGGTCAGCCGCGCCAGCGGCTCCACCGGCGCGGCGACGTGCCCGACCGTCCTGAGCACCCGCTCCTCCAGGCGAAAGCTGCCGCAGGGCACGCGTGCGGCGAGGCTCTCGCCCACGCTGAGCGCGTATTCGCCCGCCTCCAGCACCCACGCGCCTCTGCCCTCGTCGAACGAGGCGATGTCCTCAAACCGCGCCGTCAGCGCCACTTCCTGCGCCTCGCCGGGGGCCAGCAGCCGCGTCTTTTCAAAGTCCGCCAGCACCCGCGCGGGCTTCTCCAGTCGCCCCACGGGCAGGCCCGCGTACAGCTGCAAAACGCACTTTCCGGCCACCTCGCCCGCGTTTTTCACCCGGACGCGCACGGCGACGCCCGCCTCCGACCTCGTCAGGCCCACCGGCGCGAGCTCGAAGCGCGTGTAGCTGAGCCCGTGGCCGAACGGGAACGCGACCGGCACGCCGAACGTGTCAAAGAAGCGGTAGCCGAGGTACACGTCCTCCTCGTAGTACACCCGCACGCCCACGGCGTCCTCGTGCACGTGCGCGTCGCCCGCGCCCAGCGCCGGGTAGTTCCGGCTGACCGGGTTGTCGTCGAGGTCCCAGGCCCAGGCGTCCGGCAGGTGCCCGGACGGGTTCAGCCGCCCGTCGAGCAGCTCCACGAGCGCCCACGACGACAGCATGCCGCCGAACCCGGCGTAGACGATCGCGTCCACATCGATCTGCCTGAGCCAGCTCATGCCGATGGGATAGCCGGTGTTCAGGATCACGATCACGCGGTCAAAGCGCGCCCGCACTGTGCGCAGCATAGCCTCTTCGCCCTCGGTCAGGTAGTATTCGCCCGGTATGGGCCGGTTGTCGATCATCTCGCCGGACGCGCGATCGATGAACACCAGCACCGTGTCCGACAGCGCCCGCGCCCGCGCGAGCACCGCATCGTCGGGCACGTCGCCGCGCCCGTGCCGGTAGAAGTCCGCAAGCTCCCCGTTTACCTGAAACGCGCTGTGCTCCAGCACCGCCCGGTGAAACCCGGGCCGCCAGCGGGGGTTGATGGCCGCCGAGCCCGCCGTGGAGATGCGCCAGCGGTGCTGGGCGGTGCCCAGGCAGTTCAGCGTTGCGCCCGGCGCAAGCGGCAGCGCGTCGCCCGCGTTCTTTAAGAGCACCAGCCCCTCCCGCGCGGCTTCGAGCGCCGCCGCGTCGCGCTCGGCGTGCTCCGGGCTGCGCTCGCGGCGCTTCTCGGTGCGCACCCAGAAGGCGCAGCGGCGAAAGCGCCTCCCGGAGGGCGTCACAAAGCCCTCCAGCGCCACGCGGTAGCGCCTTGCGTGTTCGCGCGCCACCTCGCCCACGGGGAGAAACAGCAGGCGCACGCCCCTGACCGTCACGCACTCCCAGCGGCTCAGCTGAACGCCGTTGACCGTCGCCATCCCGACGCCCGGGCGCACGGGCGCGAGCGCCGCCACGGCCACGAAGCCCGGCAGCTTCGTGTACACCGACAGCCGCGCCACGTCGGCCTCGGGGTCGATCCTCCTCGTCAGCGGTATCATCCACGCGGGCATGTCGTTCACCCTCCCCTGCGCTCTATCATACCAGAAAAGCCGTCCCTTTACAATCGGGCGGCTTCGGATTATAATGGTTCTGTACTGACATATGGGAAGGGCGGATCTCCATGAAGCTGAGCAACCGGCGAACGCTGCTGATCGGGCTGGCGTTCTTCTCCATCTGCGCGTTCTGGCAGATGTACGACACGATCATCCCGCTGATTTTGCGCGACACCTTCCACCTCGGCGACAGCCTGTCGGGCGTGATCATGGCGGCGGACAACATACTGGCGCTGGTGCTGCTGCCGCTGTTCGGCAAGCTGTCCGACCGCACGCGCACGCCGCTGGGCAAGCGCATGCCCTACATCGTCTGCGGCACGGCCTGCGCCGTGGCGCTGATGCTGGCGCTGGCGGGCTCGGACGCGCCCGGGCGCTTCACGGCGTTTTTGATCCTGCTGGGGCTCTTGCTGATCGCGATGGGCACCTATCGCTCCCCCGCCGTGGCGCTGATGCCGGACGTGACGCCCAAGCCGCTGCGCTCGAAGGCCAACGCCATCATCAACCTGATGGGCGCGCTGGGCGGCATCTACGCGCTCGGGGCCGTGAAGCTGCTGATCAGATCCACCCACGCCGACGGCCGTGCGAACTACACGCCGGTGTTCGTCGCCGTGGCCGCGCTGATGGCGGTGTCGGTGGCGCTGCTCGTGTGGCGCGTGAAGGAGAACGAGCTGGCCGCGCAGAACGCCGACCCCGAGGAGGAGGAGCAGGGCCCTGGCGGGAAGCTGCCCGCGGACCAGGCGCGCAGCCTGGCGCTGATCCTGTGCTCGGTGGCGCTGTGGTACATGGGCTACAACGCCGTCACCACCGCCTACTCCAAGTACTTCACCCGCATGTGGGGCGACCTCTCCGGCGCGGCCTCGTGCCTGATGATCGCCACCGGCGCGGCGGTCGTCTCCTACATCCCGGTCGGCATCCTCTCCTCGCGCATCGGCCGCAAGAAGATGATCCTCGCCGGCGTGGTGCTGCTGGCCGCGTGCTTCGCCGTCACCGGCTTTATCCAGGAGTTCTCGTTCGTGCTGTACGTGCTGTTCGTGCTGATCGGCTTCGCGTGGGCGGCGATCAACGTGAACTCCTACCCGATGGTGGTAGAGATCAGCCGCAGCGGCGACGTGGGCAAGTACACCGGCTACTACTACACCTTCTCGATGGCTGCCCAGATCCTGACGCCGATCCTGTCCGGATGGCTGCTGGAGCACGTCGGCTACCACACGCTGTTCCCCTATGCCGCCACGGCAGTGGCGCTGGCGTTTGTCACGATGCTGTTCGTGCGGCACGGCGACAACCGCCCCGAGGCGAGAAAGAGCCTGATCGAGCACTTTGACGTGGAGGACTAGGCATGTCCATATGGGTATTGCTCGCCATCGTCCTGGCGGTCCTGTCCTTCATGACGCACCCCAGCCTGCGGTATCAGAAGATGCGCCGCTGGCGCGGGACGCCCTTCGCCCATCGCGGGCTGCACGACCTGGACCGGGGCGTCGTGGAGAACACGCTGCCGGCGTTCGAGGCCGCGCGGGACGCGGGCTTCGGCATGGAGCTGGACATCCAGTTCTCAAAGGACATGCGGGTGGTGGTGTTCCACGACGACGACCTTCGGCGCATGGCGGGCGACGCGCGCAAGGTCCGGGACGTGCCGCTTGCCGAACTACAGGCGATGCCGCTGGCGGGGCGCGGCGACGCCCACATCCCCACGCTCAAGCAGGTGTTGGACGCGGTGGACGGGCGGGTGCCGCTGCTGATCGAACTCAAGAGCGGCAATCGCAACCGCCGGCTGTGCGAGGCGCTGATTGAGCACATGGAAGGCTACCGGGGCGAATTCCTGGTGGAGTCGTTCAACCCGCTGATCGTGTACTGGTTCCGCCGCCACGCGCCGCAGATCGCGCGCGGCCAGCTGGTGGACAGCCTGCCCTCCTACCGGCCCGTCGTGAACGGCGTCGCGGGGTTCTTCATGTCGGGGCTGCTGGCCAACTGCCTGTCCCGGCCCGACTTCGTGGCCTACAACGTCAACGCGCCGCGCTTCTTCTCGCCGCACTTCCAGCGCTTCATGTTCCGCACGCCGATGGCGGCCTGGACCGTGCACGATCCCGCCGCCGCCGCGCTGATCGCCAAGCGGCGGGAGATCAGCATATTTGAGGGAAAAGGAAAGCCGTGAGGTTTTCCGCATATTAAAGATCCTTCGCTTTGCTCAGGATGACAGGCATTTTGTCGTTGTCATCCTGAGCGGAGCGAAGGATCTTTTTGATTGCTTATAGGATTACTTCCCCGCCACGCTCAGCTTTTTCACCAGCAGGCTGGGGCTGCCGAAGCAGCTGGCCCCGGGCGCGAGGAACTCCAGGTCGCCGCCGACGGCCTCCACGTCCTTGAGCAGCTCGTAGAAGTTGCCCGCGATCGTGATCTGCGCCACGGCCCCGGCGCGCTCGCCGCCGCGCACCATGAAGCCCTTGGCGGCCAGCGAGAAGTCGCCGGTGATGGGGTTCGCGCCGGCGTGCATGCCCTGCAGGTCGGTGATCAGCAGGCCGTTGCCCAGCGCCCGGGTCATGCCCTCCAGGTCCGCGTCCGCGGGCTTGAAATAGAAGTTGGTCGGCGCGACGCCCACGGGCGCGGCGTAGCCGGGGCGGCTGGCGTTCGCCGTGGTCTTCACGCCCTGCTTCTTCGCGGTCTTGAAGTTGTGCAGCAGCGTGGTCAGCGTGCCGCCCTCGATCACGGCCTTCTTTACCGTCGCCACGCCCTCGCCGTCAAACGGCGTCGAGGCCGCGCTGCCCGCGCGGTGCGGGTCGTCCATCAGCGTCACGCAGGGCGCGGCGATCGCCTCGCCCTCGCGCCCCGCCAGGCGGGACAGCCCGCGCTGGGCGTTGTCGGCGCTGAACACGCCCCAGAAGGTCGCCAGCAGCGTCGCCGCCACGTCGCTCCTCAGCAGCACGCGGTACTGCCCGGACGGCGCCTGTTCCGCGTTCAGGCCGTCCAGCGCCTCGCGGGCCGCGGCCTTCGCCACCTTCTCCAGGTCGATCTCCTCCGGCTTCATCGTGAAGAACATCTTGGCGCCCGCGTTCACCTGCTCGCCGTCGCGCGCCACCGCGGCCACGTAGCCGCCCAGCAGGTTCACCCGCATCGAAACGTCCAGCCCGCTGCCGTTTTGCAGCGCGCGCAGGTCGCTGGAGGAGAAGATCACGCAGTCCTCCACCTGCTGGATGCGCGCGTCCTGCGCGAGCGTGAGCCGCTCCAGCTCCTTCGCCATCTCGATCTTCCGCGCGGCGGTGAGCGCCTCCAGCGCGGGGTTGAACAGCTTGAGCTCGGGATACTTCCCGTCGCCCTTGTGGATGAACTGCTCGTCCTCGCTCTCCACCAGCGCGGCGTTCTCCAGCGCGCCGTCCACCAGCTGGTCCACGGCGGCCTCGTCCAGGATCTGCGTGGAGGCGTAGCCCATCCGTCCGGCCTTCGTCAGCATGCGAAAGCCCAGGCCCATGGAATCGGACACGTTGTAGCCGATGATCTCTCCGTCCTTCACCTGCACCTCAAAGCTGCTGCCTTCCTCGTAGCAGATTTCGCTGCCCTTCAGGCTCACCGCGCTGCCTTCGCCCTCGCGGGAGGAAACGCGGTCAAAGAGCCGCTTCACAAATTCGTTTCTATCCATGCTCATCGGCCTCCCACCGTCATATCGGTCACGCGAATCATCGGCTGGCCCACGTTGGTGGGGATCGAGCCGCTGGAGGCCCCGCACATGCCCTGGGCCATCCACATGTTGCCGCCCACGCGGTCGATCTTGCGAAGCACATCGGAGCCGCGGCCGATCAGCGTCGCGCCGCGCACGGGCCGGTCGATCTTGCCGCCTTTGATCAGGTAGCCCTCCGCCACGGCGAAGTTGAACTCGCCGGTCACGGGGTGCACGCTGCCGCCGCCCATCGATTTGGCGTACAGGCCGTCGCCGCAGGTGGCGATGATCTCCGCCTCGTCGTCGCTGCCGGGGGCGATGAACGTGTTGCGCATGCGGCTGGTGGGCGCGAAGGTGTAGTCCTGGCGGCGGCCGGAGCCGGTCACGGGCATGTTCATGCGCCGCCCGTTCAGCCGATCCACCATGTAGTTCACCAGCACGCCGTCCTTGATCAGCGTCAGGCGCGTGGTGGGCGTGCCCTCGTCGTCGATGTTCAGGCTGCCCCACTCGCCGGGCATCGTGCCGTCGTCGATGGCGGTGACGATGGGCGAGGCGATGCGCTGGCCGAGCTTGCCCGCGAACTCGCTGTTGCCGAACGCCACAGCCTGCGCCTCCAGGCTGTGGCCGCAGGCCTCGTGGAAGATCACGCCGCCGAAGCCGCCGTCGATCACCACGGGCATCACGCCCGCGGGGCAGGGCTCGGCGTGCAGCATCGTCACGGCCTGTTTCGCGGCCTTCACGGCCTCCGCCGCGGCGTCCACGCGCCCCTCGAACAGCTCAAAGCCCATCATCGCGCCGGGCGACGCGCTGCCGGACTGGCTCTCGCCGCCCGCCTCAGCCACCGCCATGCAGGCCATGCGCGTGTACACGCGGCGGTCGCCGGTGTAGAGCCCCTCGCTGTTGGCGATCAGCACGTCGCTGTCCCAGTAGATCAGGTTCGCGCGCACCTGCGAGATCTCCGGCGACACGGCGCGCGCCGCGAGGTCCATATCCCGAAGCAGCTTCGCCTTGCGCGCCCCGGCCACGTCCATCGGCATGGCCTGAATCGGGTGCAGGTTCGCCGCGATCGACTGCGTCAGGTGGATGTCCCCGACGTTCGCCGCGCCCGAGACGGCGTCCGCGGCCTTGCGCGCCGCGGCGACGAGCCCGGAGAGGCTGGTATCGTTCGTGTGCACGTACACGCTGGAGAGGCCGCTGTACACGCGGATGCCCGCGCCGTGGCGGCGCACGGTGGAGGCGCTCTCCACGCGGCCGTCCACCAGCCCCACCGCGCCGCTGCGCCGGTCCTCGCAGAAGAGCTCCGCAAAGTCGCCGCCCGTCTTCAGCGCCTCGTTCAATGCCTGTTCGGCAACGGATTTCAGAATCATAGCTCTATCTCCTCAATTTGCTTTTTCAAAGGTCAGCGCCACGCCGTTCCAAAGGTTCAGAGTCAGCGTGTCGCCGTCCAGGGCGATGCCGTTGCCCTCGGGCTCCGGCCTGATGCCCATGCCCCGCATCTCCAGCAGCTCCAGGCTGCCGTTCATGTCCGTCCAGGCCAGGCCCAGGTACAGGCGCTGTTCGTCCGCGCCCAGCGCCTGCGACGCGGCGGGGCTCACCCGAAGCGCCGCCAGCGCGCCGACGCGCATGAACTTCAATTCGCCCCACGCGGCCAGGCCGCTCGCCTGCGCCGGCTCGTCCGGCTCGCCGCAGACCGTCGCGCCCTCCACGCCGCCGATCTTCGCCAGCGTCCACTGCGTCCCGGGCAGGTCGCTGGCCGCGTTGGCGTCCAGAAGGCGTGTGGCATTCAAAGCGCCCAGCGCCGCCAGCGGATTGCTCAGCACGCCGAGCATACTTCCCATATCCGGATCGCTCGCAAAGATCATGCCCGCGGCGGTCACCGGAACCCCCAGCACCATGCCGGGGATGCCGCTCAGCTCCGCGATGTACCAGCGATCCCCGTATTTCGCGCACTGCAGCAGCAAGACGGCGTCCTCGCCCGCTACGTTGAGGCGCGCCACCTCCCAGGCCAGGTCGTCCGGGTCGTAGTACGCCGACTGGAGCATCGCAGAGACCATGTTCATGGGATAGGCGATCTTGTCCGACAACAGCGCCGGATTCACCCAGCCCACGAGCTCCACGTTCCCCTCCCAGGCGTTGGCGGGGGAATTTGCGAACCGGTCCAGCATCTCCTGCCGCGCGGCGGCGTCCTGCAGCGGAACGGTCGCGTTTTGCAGCTGCGCGCTGATCTGGATGTACTGCTGCACAAGGCTGTTGGTGATCTGCGCTCGACGGGCGTTGATGAGCAGGCTTCGGGAATACGCGCCGTTCACCGGCATGGTGATGAAGGTGACGGGGCTGATGCTCTGCAAGCGCTGCATCGCCGCCTCCGCGTCGCAGTGATCCACGAAGGACTCGATCGCAAACGCCGAGAGCATGCCGTCCGCGTCGCCGCGGTTCAGCGCCTCCACATAGGCCTCCACCGCCGCCTCCGGGCTGTCGTAGCCCTCGCTCTCGTGCCGGAACTCCGCCAGCGCGGCGGGCGCGAGCAGGGCAAGTGCCATCAGGATTGCCAGCAGCTTCTTCATAGGATGCCCTCCCGTGTTGTTTTGCAATATTATCACACAGCCGAGTGCTCCCCGCAATCGGCTGTATCTCGTCTATCGCCTCTACGCAAACCGCTTTTGCAGCTCTTCGAACCGCTCGTGGGTGATCAGCGCGTCGTCCTTCAGGCCCTTCAGCTTCACCACGTACGTCCACCGGCCGTAGGGCGCGATGGATTCGATCAGATTCAAATTCACGATGTAGCTCTTGTGGGTGCGGAAGAACAGCTCGTCCGGCAGGCGCTCGTCCAGCTCGGCCATGCCGTCGGACACCACGTAGCGCGTGCCGTCCTGCATCAGGAGGATCGTGGCGCGGTTCTCGCGCATCACCATGGCGATCTGCGGGATGTCGATGAAGCTGATGCCGTCGCGGTGCTTGAGCATCATGCGGCCCTGCACCGGCTCCACCGGCATCCGGCGGCGCTCCACGTCCGGCACGTCCATCGGCTCCGCCGCCCCGCCCCGAAGCCGCTGACGGATGCGCTCCAGCGTCTGCATGGCGCGCTCCACGCGGAAGGGCTTGACCAGGTAGTCGAAGGCGTACACCTCAAAGGCGCTGGCCATGTACTCCTCGTGGGCCGTGGCGAACACCAGAACGGTGCGCGGGTCGCGGTCCTGGATGGCGCGGGCGCACTCGATGCCCGTCATGCCGGGCATCTCCACGTCCATCAGCACCACCTCGGGCTTCAGGGCGTCGTACAGCTCGATCAGCTTTTCGCCGTCCTCGGCCTCGCCCACCAGCTCGTAGCCCTCGGCGTTCTCAGCCAGCTTGCGCATCACCAGGCGCATGCCCGCGTCGTCATCGGCGATCAGGATTCGGATTGGGTTCATGGGGGACCTCCGTTGGATAGTATTACATCAGGGAGTAGGCAGTAGAGAGTAGGGAGTAGAAACAGTGTTTTTGGCCTTTCCTACTCCCTACTCCCTTGTCCCTACTCCCTGCGAGGCTGATTGTAGCGGCGCGACAATCAGCCTCGCCTCATCGCCCTCGGCTTGCCGAGCACCTCGGCCATCACCACGGCGCGGCGCAGGGCGCGGGCGTCGATGGCGGTCGGGACGAGGCGATCCTCGTCCTCCGCCTCGCGGCGATGGTCCAGCTCGTCCAGGCGGCGGTTCTGCGCCGCGCGGCTGACGCCCTGGGTGTGGCGATGCGGCATCGAGCCGCCCGCGCACTCCGCGTCCTCCAGGGCGCTGGCGCCCTCGGCGTGGTCGTGGGGCATCGAGCCGCCCGCGCAGTCCGCGTCCGCCAGCATGCTCTCGCCCTCGGCGGGGGCGGCCTGCCCGGCCACGTTCAAGAGCTGCTTCAGCTCCGTCAGCGAGGACGCAAAGCTCTCCTCGGCGTTGCTGGGCATCACGGGCACGGCGGCCTTCTGCGCGGCGCGCTCGGCCTTCTTCCGCTTCAGCTCGTCCAGCCGCGCCTGGCGCTCGGCCATGCTCATCTGCCCGGCGGGCTTCTCCTTCGGAATGGCCCCCGCCGCGCGCATGGCCTCGTTCACGTTCGCGCGCTGCTGCTCGGCCCGTTTGGCGGCCTTTTTCTTCTTGTCGCTGGCGCTGACCAGCGCGAATATGATCATCAGGATCACGCCAATGATCTCCACAGGCTCGCCTCCCTCGAAACATACTTCAGGCCCGGGGCGCGGCGCGCCGCGCCCCGTGGCGTCGTTCAAAGCTTACTTCTTGATCTTCTCGTCCTGCGCGGCGGGCGCGGTGCCGTCGCCGGCGATCGCCTCGCGCATGCGGGTGTCGGAGATCACGTTCTGCATCTGGTAGTAGTCCATCACGCCCAGCTTGCCCTCGCGCAGCGCGGTCGCCATGGCGCGCGGCACTTCGGCCTCGGCCTCGACCACCTTCGCGCGCATCTCCTGCACACTGGCCTTCATCTCCTGCTCGTGCGCGACGGCCATCGCGCGGCGCTCCTCGGCCTTGGCCTGGGCGATGCGCCGGTCGGCCTCCGCCTGGTCCATCTGCAGCTGCGCGCCCACGTTGCGGCCCACGTCCACGTCCGCGATGTCGATCGAGAGGATCTCAAACGCGGTGCCGGCGTCCAGGCCCTTGTTCAGCACGGTGCGGCTGATCAGGTCGGGGTTCTCCAGCACGTCCTTGTGGCTCTCGGAGGAGCCGACGGTGGTGACGATGCCCTCGCCGACGCGGGCGATGATGGTCTCCTCGCCGGCGCCGCCGACCAGGCGGTCGATGTTGGCGCGCACGGTCACGCGGGCCTTGGCGCGCAGCTCGATGCCGTTCTTGGCGATGGCGGCGATGACGGGCGTCTCGATCACCTTCGGGTTGACGGACATCTTCACGGCCTCCAGTACGTTTCGACCGGCCAGGTCGATGGCCTTCGACTGCTCAAAGGTCAGCTGGATCTGCGCGCTCTGCGCGGCGATCAGCGCGTCCACGACGCGGTCCACGTTGCCGCCGGCCAGGTAGAGCGTCTCCAGCTCGTTCATGCCCACGTCGATGCCGGCCTTGCGGGCCTTGATCATCGGCGGCACGATGCGGCGCGGGTTCACGCGGCGGAACTTCATGCCCACCAGGTTGAAGATGCTGATGCGCACGCCGCTCATCAACGCCGAGAACCACAGCCCCAGCGGGAACAGCGAGAACAGCGCGATCACCAGGAATACGATGATGACCGCCACGACGATGGAAACAATGCTCATCTCCATGAAAACAGCCCCCTTAGATATAGATAGTATAAACTATTGCCTGTCCGTCAATTCGCACACCACGATGCGGTTGCCCTTCACGCTCAGCACGCGGATCGGCTTGTCCTTGCCGATGAACTCGCCGTCGGAAACCACGTTCAGCTTCACGCCGTCAAATTCGCCGATGCCCGCGGGCCTGAGCGCCGTGTGGGTCACGCCCTCGCGCCCGATAAAGTAGTTCAGGTCGTTGTTCTCCGCGGTGTCGGCGGGCACCGCCACGTCGTTCAGCACCAGCTTCGACTTGCTCAGCCGCCCCTTCGACGCCGAGTACAGGCAGATCGAGAGCGCGACGCACAATATCGCCGCCAGGATCGCGAACAGCACCAGCCCCTGCGCCAGCGTCGGCCCCAGCAATACGAAGCCCACCACCAGCAGCGCGATGCCGGAGATCCCCGGCACGCCAAAGCCCGGAATGTACATCTCGAATACCAGCAGGCCCACGCCCACCAGCATCATGATGAGCACCGGGATATTGGAAAGCAGCAGGCTGCCCAGACCGTTCATGGGCTGCACCTCCTTTGTCCGGGGGTCCTCCCCCGTTCATCACGCTCCCAGTATAGCAGCATCCTCCCGAAAAGAAAAGGCCTGGCCGCCCAATCATACGTTTTGGCCGCCGAAATGTCGAAAATACTAAAACAACCGCTCCACAAACGTCCTGTCCGCCCCGGCGAAGTCGTAGCCCTTCAGTTCCTCCGGCAGGACCCACGCGATGGCGTCGCAGTCGATGCTTTGCGGCTCCCCGTCGATCTGGCACAGGTAGAACAGCACCAGCACATCCCGGTCCTCGTACCGATGATATACGGCATCCGCGATGCGCCCGACGCGCGCCTCGACGCCCAGCTCCTCCTTCAGCTCCCGCGCGAGCGCCGCCTCCGGGCTCTCGTCCGGCTCCAGCTTGCCGCCGGGAAACTCCCACTTCAGGCCGTTGTGGACCTCCGGCCGCCGCCGGCAGATCATCACGCGGCCGTCCCGCAGCGCCACGGCGGCAACCACGATCAGCGGCTGCTTCAGCATCCTCTCACTCCACACTCCACTCTCCACACTCCACGCTCATCTCTCCACACTCCTGACGTGCCTGCCGAAGCAGTGCAGCGTGACGCGCGCGCCGGGGCCGGGAAAGCCCGCGCGCTTGGAGGCGTTCAGGTAGACGATGCGCTCATCGCGGGTGTCGTCGTCCGTCTCCAGGCGCAGGCGCTCGGCCAGCGCGGAGGTCTGCTTGGCCTCGGCGGCGCTGGCGTCCTCGGGGTCCAGGCGCACCCGCACGGGCAGCACCATCGCGCCGTCCTGAAGCTGGGCGTCCTCGGAGATCGACACGATCGTGCCCTTCACGTCGCGGCTCAGGCCCTGCTGCATGTCCTTCAGAAAGCCGCGGTAGCGCAGGTTCGGCCACAGGAAGAACAGGAAGCCGAAGCACGCCGCCACGAACAGCAGCGGCCCCGCAACCATCGCCAGCCACTTCACGCGCGCCGACAGCGCGTAGACGTACGCCGCCGCCAGCGCCGCCAGCACCGGCCCCAGCGCCAGGCTGCTTCTGCGGATCCTGCCGTTGATCTCAGCCATGTCTCTTTCTGAATACATACCATCACCATCCAGCCAACTTGACGGGGGTATCGGGGGCGTAGCGCCCCGATCTTCAATCATCCCCGGCGACATGTGCGGCGGGGATGCGGGAATTCCCACGCAAGGAAATCCCATTTGCCTGTAGTGGGAATTCCATCCTTGCAGATTTGTCGGCCGGAGATTCCAGCCTGTTGTCTCCTGAACGCATTACATCCAATCAACAGGCTGGAATCTCAAGACAAATCTGTCAGGGGGTGGCAGTGGCGGGGGAAGGATTCCCCCGTCCGCATCACTTCTCCCTCGCCATCTCGATCACGTCCCAGATGCGCTGCAGATCGTCGCTGTTGTAGTAGAACAGCGTGATGCGGCCGCTCTCGGTGGTGCCGTCGAGGCGCACGCGGGTGCCGAACAGCTCCCGCGCCATGCTCTCCAGCTCGCCGATCTGCGCGTCCTTGGGCACGCGGGGCTTCTTGACCTCCTCCTTCACCGGCTGGGCGCAGATGCGCTCCAGCTGGCGCACGGACCAGCCCTGCTGCACGGTGAGGTTCGCCAGCTGCACCTGCCGCCGCGGCTCCACCGTCACCAGCGCGCGCGCGTGCCCGGCGGACAACCGTCCGTCCGCCAGCATCTGCTTCACGCTGTCCGGCAGCGTCAGAAGCCGCAGCAGGTTCGCCACCGCCGGGCGGCTCTTGCCCAGGCGCTCGGCCACCTTCTCCTGCGTCAGGCCCGCCTCGTCCATCAGGCGGCGCACGCCCGCGGCTTCCTCGACGGGGTTCAGGTCGTCGCGCTGCAAATTCTCGATCAGCGCGGCCTCCAGGCGCCTCTGGCTGTCCCAGTCGCGCACGATGGCCGGGATCTCATTCAGCCCCGCCAGCCGCGACGCCCGGTAGCGCCGCTCGCCCGCGATGATGGTGTAGCGCTCGCCCTCCTGCGACACGATGATCGGCTGCAGCACGCCCACCGCGCGGATGGACGCCGCCAGCTCGTTCAGCGCCGCCTCGTCGAAGCGGCGGCGCGGCTGATCGCGGTTGGGGTCGATCTGGCCGATGGGCAGCATCCGCACCGCGTCCGCGCCCTTGCCCTGCGCGGCCTCGGCCTGCGCCGCCTCGGCCAGCACGTCCTCGCCCAGGAGCGCGCCCAGGCCCTTGCCCAGCCCGCGCTGTAGTTTCTTCGCCATGTGATAACCTCCGTTGGTTCAACGTTGATTCCTGATCGTCAAGGAAGCGCGCATAACAAATCGCTGTTCCGAATCGGCATGTACAGATTCTTCGACTGCGTTCCGCCTGCGGCTACACTCCGCTCAGAATGACAACCGACCGAATCCCATGTCATCCTGAGCGAAGCCTTGCGGCAAGCAAGGCGCAGTCGAAGGATCTGTAGGACCGACACCTATCCGTTCCGCTCCAGCAATTCCTCCGCCAGCGCCATGTACGCCTTCGCGCCGGGACAGCGCGCGTCGTACAGGTGGATGGGCAGGCCGTAGCTGGGGGCCTCGCTCAGGCGCACGTTGCGGGGGATCACCGTCGCGAAAGCCTCGTCGCGGAAGTGCTTGCGCACCTCCTGCGCCACCTGCGCGCACAGGTTCGTCCGCCCGTCGAACATCGTGAGCAATATGCCCTCCACGGCCAAATCCGGGTTCAGCTTGCGGCGCATCAGCTTCACGGTGTTCACCAGCTGACCCACGCCCTCCAGCGCGTAGTACTCGCACTGGATCGGGATCAGCACGCTGTCCGCCGCCGTCAGCGCGTTCAGCGTCAAAAGGCTCAGCGAGGGCGGGCAGTCGATGAAGATGAAGTCGTACTCCGCCCGCAGCGGCTCCAGCGCGTCGCGGAGCAGCTTTTCACGGTCCTCCACCGCCACCAGCTCGATCTCCGCGCCCGCCAGCTCGATAGCGGTGGGGATCAGGTCCAGCGAGCCGAAGCCCGTTTCGACCACGGCCTCCTTCGCCGTCGCCTCGCCGATCAGCACGTCGTAGATCGTCGCGCCGCCGCCGTCGTTTTTGCCCAGGCCGCTGGTGGCGTTGCCCTGGGGGTCGATGTCCGCCAGCAGCACCCGCTTGCCCAGCGCCGCCACGCACGCGCTCAGGTTCACGGCGGTCGTCGTCTTGCCCACGCCGCCCTTCTGGTTCGTCACCGCAATGATCTTTCCCACTGTAAACCTTTCCCTCCGTAGAACCCGCGCAACAGCGGGCAGTACACAATTTATCTATTATATTATAAGCTATTTTATGATGCAGGGCAAGTCCCAGAGCAACTTTTTGTGGACGTTTCCCTCGCAATGCGCTATAATACAATCATCAGAATACACACACAAAGGAGTGCATACCATGGACAAGAAGATCAAGCGCATCGGCGTGTTGACCAGCGGCGGCGATTCCCCGGGCATGAACGCGGCGGTTCGCGCCGTGGTGCGCACGGCCATCGCCAACGGCGTGCAGTGCATCGGCATCCGCAGGGGATGGGCGGGGCTCATTAACAGCGACTTCGTGCAGCTGGACGCGGCCAGCGTGGGCCACATCATCTCCCGCGGCGGCACCATGCTCTACACGGCCCGCAGCAAGGAGTTCATGACCGAGGAGGGCCGCCTGAAGGCCGTGTCCACTTGCAAGATGCTCGGCCTGGACGGCATCGTGGCCATCGGCGGCGACGGCACGTTCCGCGGCGCGCTGCAGCTGTCGCGGCTGGGCGTGCCGGTGGTGGGCATCCCGGCGACCATCGACAACGACATCGGCTGCACCAACTACACCATCGGCTTTGACACCGCCTGCAACACCGCCATCGAGTGCATCGACAAGCTGCGCGACACCATGCAGTCGCACGAGCGCTGCTCCGTGGTGGAGGTCATGGGCCGCAACGCCGGGTTCCTGGCGCTCTACGTGGGCATCGCCGTCGGCGCGACCGCCGTACTGGTGCCCGAGCGCCCGCTGAACTTCGAGCGCGACGTGGTGGAGCGCATCCGCAGCGCCCGCCTCGCCGGCAGCACCCACTTCATGATCGTGGTGGCCGAGGGCGCGGGCAGCGCCGTGGAGATCGGCAAGCAGATCCACGAGGCCATCGGCATCGAGCCGCGCGTGACCGTGCTGGGCCACATCCAGCGCGGCGGCACGCCCAACGCCCGCGACCGCGAGACCGCCACCCGCATGGGCTACTTCGCCGTGAAGGCGTTGATCGCCGGGCGCGGCAACTGCATCATCGGCACCCGCGAGGGCGAGATGGTGGAGATCCCCATCGAGGAGGCGCTGGAGATGAAGCGCCACCTGCAGATGGACCGTTACGAGGTGCTGGAGACCGTCAGCGTCACCGCGCCGCACCCGCAGCCCTCGCCGGAGGGGAACTAAAATGAACCCGCCCCCACGCGAATGCGTGGGGGCGGGTTCTTGTCATCCATCCTCTATCAGATGAACTCCAGGATCACCATCTCGGCGGCGTCGCCGCGACGGGGGCCCTTCTTGACGATGCGGGTGTAGCCGCCGCCCTGGCCCTTTTCCTCGGCGCGCTTCTTGTACTTCGGCGCGATCTCGCGGAACAGCTTTTCGACGACCTGGTGCTTGACGTCCTTCTGGCGCTTCTTGAAATCTTCCTTGTCCTCGCCCTCGTTCTGGACGGCGGGGATGTCGTACAGATAGCGCATCACCTGACGGCGCGCGGCCAGGCGCTCGGGGCTGTCGTTGGTCACGGTCAGCTCTTCGACCTGCTTCTTGTCGTTCATGTGCTTCTTGGTCACTTCGACGGTATGATCACACTG
Organism: uncultured Eubacteriales bacterium; assembly: GCA_902773515.1. Lineage (GTDB taxonomy): Bacteria > Bacillota > Clostridia > Christensenellales > Aristaeellaceae > UBA2862. The sequence goes on from CACYET010000012.1 coordinate 17,528, forward strand.
GCGCATGGCGATGGTCACGAGGTGCTCAGCCAAAGACTGAACCTCCTTGCCGCGGGCCAGGGTGGTCTCGATCTTGCCGTACCAGATCAGGTTGGTCACCTGGTTGCGAAGCATCGCCATCCTCTGGTCGGTCGGCCGACCCAGCTTGCGATTGGCCATTTCTGGTTCCTCCCTTGATGCTTAAATCATTCAGTCCCGGCTCATTCCTCGCTCGTCTTGAGGGAGAGGCCCAGAGCGATCAGCTTCTGCTCCACCTCTTCAAGCGACTTTTTGCCGAGGTTGCGCACCTTCATCATGTCCTCCTGATTGCGCTGTACCAGCTCGGCAACGGTGTTGATGCCGGCGCGCTTCAGGCAGTTGAACGCACGGACGGAGAGATCCAGCTCTTCGATGGTCATCTCCAGAACCTTGCTCTTGTCGTCGATCTCCGGTTCGTTGTAATCGACGCGGACGACGTTCACCGTCAGGTCGATGAACAGGCGCATGTTGTTCGTCAGGATCTGCGCCGCGGAGGCCAGCGCCTCCTTGGGCAGGATGCTGCCGTTGGTCCAAACCTCGATGGTCAGCTTATCGTAGTCGGTAACCTGGCCCACGCGGGTGTCCTCAACGGAATAGCTCACCTTGCGAATGGGGGTAAACCCTTTTCGAGGGTGATCTGGCACTGAAGGTGTCCGCCCTCGGAAAGCGTCGCGATGTGCAGCTCGGGATTGACGATCTCCACCTCGTCGTCCGCCTTGATGTCGCCCGCGGTGATTTCGCAGGGACCATGCGCGTCGATGGTGATGATCTTGGGCTGCTCGGTGAAGAGTTTCGCAGAGAGAAGCTTGATGTTCAGGATCAGTTCGGCGACATCTTCCTTCATGCCGGGAACGGTCGAAAACTCATGCTGAACGCCCTCGATGCGGACGCTCGTCGCCGCGACGCCGGGCAGCGAGTTCAGCAGCACGCGGCGCAGGGAATTGCCCAGGGTCTGGCCGAAGCCGCGCTCCAGGGGATTGACGACAAACTTGCCGTAACGGTTGTTCTC
>CACYET010000013.1 GCA_902773515.1 uncultured Eubacteriales bacterium
GCAGCACTGCACCGCGATGCGGGAGGCCTGGTCCAGCTCGATGATCGGCGGATGCTTCAGCGCGTGGGCGTAGAGGAACATCCTGAACGCGATCAGCACCACGCAGTAGGCCAGCTTCAGCCAGGGCGCCTCGTAGACGTTGAAGAAGCTGATGATCAACAGCGGGATCAGGAAGTGCTGCACGCCGGTGGACCAGCCGAACACGTGCACGAACCACGAGCACCAGACCGCCATGATGGCGGTGTAGAGCGTCAGGTTGATGTGCGAGCCGATGCGGTCAATGCCGGCCAGGCAGAACAGCACCGCGGCCATGACCAGCAGCGGCATGCTCTCCCAGGTGTGCGTGAAGAGCCCGAGTATCAAGAAGCACGCAAGGAAATAGATAGCCAGCACCACCGCGCTCGCCGTCAGTGCCTTGCGATAGTATGCGGGCATTTCCTTGCCCGATTTAGGCGCTTTCTGTTTCAGAAAGTCCCGAATAAATCCCATGGCTGAAGCCTTGCCCCCTGTGAAAAACAATATGCAAAGATATACATATATATTATGCCGAAAAAAGCGGAAAATTGCAACCCCTAAATCGAAGAAATTTCAACTTTTGGCATGTTTTTTGTGCCGGCACGTGGTTTTGCCGGCAAATGAGCGCCGCGCGGGGCGGGGAAGGCGCTTCGCGGTTCAGACCTTGCCCTTCTCCAGGGGCACGCGCACGGTGACGACCGTGCCGCCCCCGACGCGCTGGGCGATCGTCAGCGCGCCGCCGCACATCATCTCCAGGCGCTCGCGGATGTTCGCCAGCGCGATGTGCGGCTCGTCGTCGTCGGCGGGATTGAAGCCGGGGCCGCTGTCCGCCACAACGATCTCTACGCCCTCCTTCGTGCGGCGCGTCGATATCGACAGGGAGAGCGGCTCCAGGTCCGGGCTGATGCCGTGCTTCACGGCGTTCTCCACGATCGGCTGCAGCGTCAGCGGTGGCAGGCGAAACGCGGTGAAGGGCGTGTCGTACGCGATGAACAGGTCGTCCTCGTAGCGGGCCTTCTCCACGGCCAGGTAGGCGCGCGCGTGCTCCATCTCCTCGGAGAACGGGATCGTGTCCTCGCGGCCGATGGCGGTGAAGTTCTGGCGCAGGTAGCTGGTGAAGTCCAGGATCACCGACTGCGCCCTTTGCGCGTCCTGCCCGCAGAGGTAGTAGATGCTGGTCATGGTGTTGTAGATGAAGTGCGGCCGCATCTGCAGTACCATGATGCTGGCCTTCTGCCGGGCGTTTTCCTTCTGCTGCTCGGCATAGCGGTCCTGCTGGTCACGGAGCATGAACAGAAACATGCAGAACGCGGCGACACAGCTTCCGAGGACGACCATCAACAGGCCGTAGGAGAGCATCTGCACGATCATGCAGCCCATCGGGATCAGCAGGTACAGCGCAATCGCCAGCGTCTGCCGCCGGGTGAGCTTTGCCCTTCTGCGCCAGAGCGCCAGCAGGTTCAGCAGCATCAGCAATACCGGCGCGATGAGCAGCACGGGATACCACGCCCCGCGCCGATAGACGTTGTCCGGCGTGACCGCGTAGATGACGGTCGTGAACTGCGTCACGACCAGCAGCGCGAAAAAGACCAGCCATAGCGCGACAACGATCGTCAGGAGCGCGCTCCTGCGGCAGTCCTCGCCGGTGCAGTGGAGCAGATAGACCGTCAGCATCGGCATGAGCAGGGAAGAGAAGAGCGATTCGCTGAAAATAGCGATCCGGCTGAGCGGCGCGGCGAGCGGGCCGAGCAGGACGAGCGAGATCTGGGAGAGCAGGTCGCAGCCGACGTAGGCGATCAGAAGGGAGAACAGGATGACAAAGAAGCTCCTGCTCCACTTCTCCTGATAGCGGCTGAAAATGCTCATGAACAGGCCCAGCGTCACGACCATCATGCCTGCGACGGCGATGGCGTAGTTGGTCAGATCGATCCAGCCGTTCATGTCACCATTCCTCCCGTGGGAAAGGGATAGCGCAGCCGCGAAAGCTGCTCGCGCACGGCGTCGGGGGTCAGCGGCTTGAGCAGGAAGCCGCACGCGCCCGTTGCCCAGGCGTCGAAGGAGTAGTCCCGATAGGCCGTCAGGTAGACCACGTTCGCCCGCGGGCAGACCGTGAGCAGCTCGCGGCACACGTCCAGCCCGCTGACCCGGCCCATCTCGATGTCCAGGAAGGCCAGCGCGACGGGGCTGGTCCGCGCGAACGCCAGCGCCTGCGAGGGCCGCGTGAAGCCGACGACCTCCGCCCTTGGCAGGGCCACGCGCAGCAGCGCCATCGCGCCGGAGAGGACGATCTTCTCGTCGTCCAGCACGAGCACGATCGGGCGCTCCGAGCCCTGTGCGGCGGCGTCCATCAGCGCGGCAGTGCCCACGCCCAGGCACCGCGCCAATCGGTTGATGACCTCGACATCCGGCAGGCGGCTGCCGCTTTCCCACTTGGTGACGGTGGAGCGGTCCACAAACATCTTTTTCGCCAGCTGCTGCTGAGACAGCCCCTTGTCGATCCTCAGCCGCCGCAGCGTCTCGCCGAACAACGCATTCACCCGAACCGCCTCCCGTCGCCTTTCCTGTCTATATTGTACCGGCAAAAGCGCCCAAGGGCAAGTGAAGAGAGGAGAAAGTGGTGGCGTTTCGTCACATATCCTTGAAACTTAACCTGATATATGGGTAGAATTAGATATCGCCGATGCCCGGCTCCGCGATCCCGACGGGAGGGAGTCGTCGCGACGCAGCGAACGAGCGGGCACGGGCCGGGATAAACCACTAAGCCATACACTCTCCAACCTGCGCCCGCTTTGAAGATGCCATCTTCGGGCGCCAGACCGTGATGAGCAGCGGGCTGCCGCCCCCGGCGCGGGACCCTCTCCCGCGCCGGTTTTTGGATTTGGGCACGATTAGGAAAACGGAACGTTTTCCGGGTCGGCGACATCCGCAGGATGGCGTCGACAATCGTTGCAATGACAGGAGAGAATGATATACACATGTTCAATTACTATACCCGCATACTGTTGCTCTGCTGGATGTCGCTGGGCGTGCTGTGCGTGCTGGTGAGCGAGTGTCGGCAGATCCGGCGGGCCGACAAGCGCCCGTTCTACCTGACCTATGCCCTGATCGCCTGCTCCGCGCTGGCGGAGTGGCTGGGCATCCGGCTGAACGGCCAGGCGGACCTGCCCGGCTGGCCCATCCTGGCGGTGAAGTGCGCCGACTACATCCTCACGCCGCTGGCGGGAGGCGCCTTCGTGTACCACATGAAGCTGAAGAACCGCTGGAACAAGGCGCTGATCGCCATACTGGCCGGGAATGCGCTGTTCCAGCTCGTCGCCGTATTCAACGGCTGGATGGTGACGCTGGACGCGAGCAATCGCTATACCCACGGCCCGCTCTACATCGTGTATATGGTGGTGTACATGATGATCATCGCGCTGATCGTCGTGCAGTTCATCATCTACGGGCGCACGTTCGAGCAGCAGAACCGGGCGTCGCTGTACGCCGTCATGCTGCTGGTGATGGCGGGCATCGCGCTGCAGGAGATCGGCGGCGAGGGCTATCGCACGGCCTACCTGGCGATGACGATGGGCGCGGCGCTGATGTTCATCCACTTCTCCGCGTTCTCCCAGCAGGCCATGGACGCGCGCCTGCAGATCCAGCACGCGCAGATCACCACCGACGCGCTGACGGGGCTGCTCAGCCGCCGCGCCTACACCGAAGACCTGGTCGCCTGCGAGGACGGCGGCGCGTCGGAGAGACTGGCGGCCTTCGCCATCGACATCAACGACCTCAAGCGGGTGAACGACACGCTGGGCCACCTGGCCGGGGACGAGCTGATCTGCGGCGCGGCGAAGTGCATAGAGGCGGCCTTCGGCGAGGAGGGGCGCTGCTATCGCACCGGCGGCGACGAGTTTGTGGCGCTGGTGGAGGGCATGGACGCCATCCGCGCGGAGGTGGCGCTGAGCCGACTGAAGCGCGAGGCGCGCAACTGGTCCGGGAAGCTGGCGAAGGAGCTGCGTCTGGCCGCGGGCTTCGCGCTGGCGGCGGACCACCCCGGCCTGAGTGTGGAAAAGCTGGTGGGCGAGGCGGACCTGGCGATGTACAACGCCAAGGCCGAGTACTACCGGCAAAACGGACGGGACAGGAGAAGAAGATAGGGGAAACGGAAAAGATCCTTCGCTTTGCTCAGGATGACAGGTTGCAGATGGTTCGCCGTTGGACAGCCCATTGGCGGACAGTCCATCGGCGGATGCCGCTTCATTGTCATCCTGAGCGAAGCGAAGGATCTTCTTTTTCACCCCTCCTGCTCGTCCTCCAGCCGCGCGACCAGCTGGCGGATGCGCTCGCGGGCCTCGGACTGCTGGATGAACTGGTCCTCGCGCGAGGGCGTGGAATCGCCCATGATGGCGACGAACTGGCTGACCTTCAGGCCCAGCGCGTCCTGCATGTCGCGGTCCGAGCCCTTCGGGGAGACCAGGTAGTAGCACAGCAGGCTGTCCTGCTGGCCGATGCGGTGCGCGCGGTCCTCGGCCTGGCTGTGCACGGCGGGGGACCAGTCCAGCTCGCCGAACACCACGCACGTGGCCCGCTGCAGGTTCAGGCCGCTGGCCGAGCGCAGCGAGATGCAAAGCAGGTCCGTCCTGCCCGCCATGAAGGCCTCGGCGGCCTCGTCCTTCTGTCTGTCGGTCTCGCGCCCGGTGATGAACTTCGGGTGCTGGGCTTTCAGCTCTTTTTTATAGATGTCCATCACGGCGTGGTGGTGCGCCATCAGCAGCACCTTCTCGCCGCCCTCCACCAGCGCCTTCACGAACGCGCACACGAACGGTGCCTTGGCGATGCCGGTGGCCTGGCGCTGGGTCTGGCTGATGGCGTCCTCGATGATGGCGCGGCGGGACGGGTCGTCCGTGGCGCGCAGCAATTGCAGCTGCCTGGCCACCGGGGCCATCAGCTCGCGGTACACCGCGTCGTCCCAGTCGATCTCCTGCACCAGCCGGCGCTTGGGGGCCAGCTGGGTCAGCACGTCGCTCTTCAGCCGCCTGAGCATCAGCCCTTCGCTGCGCAGGTGTTCGCCCAGCAGCTCCGGCTTGGCCACCACGGCGGTGTTGTAGCCGTAGCACCACTCGCGCGAGAAGCTCTCCCAGTCGCCGAGGAAGTGGAAGTCGATGATGTTGACGACGTTCCAGATCTCCCCGCCCTGGTTGTAGATGGGCGTGCCGGACAGGCCGATGCAGTTCTCGCAGGCCTCCGACAGGAGGCTTGCGGCGCTGTACTTGCCGGTGCCGTTGCGGCGAAGCTCCTGCATCTCGTCGAAGATCACGGTGCGAAAGCCCTGCTGGGGCAGCACTTCCTTCCAGCCGCGCAGCAGCAGGTAGTGGATGATGTAGATGTCGGCCTCCGGCAGGGCGTAGGGCGTGAGGCCGCGGATGACGTGCACGCGGAGGCGTCCGTCCGGCGATAAAAAGCGCTCGACTTCGCGCTGCCAGTTGCGGATCAGGTGCGGCGGCACCACGAGGATCGCCGGGTAGGCCGCGGTGGTGGCCAGGAACGCCAGCGCCTGCACCGTCTTGCCCAGGCCCATCTCGTCCGCCAGCAGGCAGCGGCGCGTGGACAGCATGAAGCCCAGTCCCTGCTTCTGGAACGGCAGCAGTTCGCCCGAGAAGCTCTCGGCGGGGGGCGTGGCGGTCTCCGGCATGCTCAGCGCCTGTTCGCGCCGCACGGCGTACTCCCGCGCCTCCTCCAGCGCGCTCTCCCAGCGGGCGCGGTCGCCCTCCTTCACCTCCAGCGGGTAGCGCAGCATCAGCCAGTTCAGATCGCCGATGATGCGCCGGTGCGCCGTGAAGCGCGCCACGCCGCGGCCCCGGCCGTCGCAGCCGGGGAACAGCCGCTTGGCCAGCTCCGTCACGCAGGGCTCGCCCTTGATCGTCCAGCACTTCGACTTGCGGTTGTAGCTGAGCGTGCCGTAGGTGCGCCCGCCCGGCGGCACGTCGCGCAGGTAGGCGGGGTACTCGGGCGCGCCCACAGGGGCGGCGTCGCCGAAGTCGTCCATCGTGATGGCCCCCGTGCCGGTGTAGTCGTCGTAGTAGTCCATGTATTCCTCCGTTTTGGGGAACGACCTCTTCCGTCTGGCCTGACGGCCAGCCACCTTCCCCTAAAGGGGAAGGCTTTTGGGAGTGCCGTTTTCTTTGCCTTCCCCTTTGGGGGCCGTAGGCTTAGCGTCAGCGTCAGGTGCCCCGAAGGAGCGGAAGAGGTCGTCTTTCAGTCGCTGCCGAGTATTCGGCCGTTCGCTTTGCCTTCCCCTCTGGGGGCTGCCGTAGGCTTAGCGTCAGCGTCAGGTGCCCCGAAGGGGCGGAAGAGGTCGTCTCCCCTCATCCTTACGGCAGCGCCACGCCCCACAGCCGGTTCAGCGACACCAGCCGCACGGGCTTGCCGCAGATCGTCGCCGGGAGCGCCGTCACGCGCTGCGTCACCACGATCACCGCGTCCAGCGCGTCCGACTCCAGATACCGGCGTAGCTGCTCCCGGAGCTCGGAGGACGCCGGGCGGCCCTTCTTCACCTCGATGCCCACGCGGCCCACGCGAAAGTCGATGCGGCGGCGCGGTCCGAGCCGGTACTCGTGCTCGTACTTAAGCCCGGCCTCCGCCAGCGCTTCGGCGACGGCGGCGTGGATGTCATACTCCTCCGGCTGCGCCGGCATGCGCACCGACGCCAGCGCCGCGACAATGGCGTCGATGTTGCGGGAAAGGGCATCCTTCATTCGCGCAGCTCCCCGACGTATTGATATATCCGCTTTCCCAGCAGCTCGTCGTCCCGCATGCCCAGCAGCGCTTCGCGGCTGACCCAGCGCCAGGCGACGGTCGCGCCCTCTATTCGGTTAAAGTCGCCGTCATAGGCGTCCCAGATTTCCATATGTCCTCCCATTCCCGATCTACAGCACGAGGCTCGAATCGAAATACTGTTCCTGAAAGCGGATCTGCGCCATGATGGCCGCGGCGTCGGGCGAATAGCCCTCCGGGCACACCACCCACTTGTCCTCCACGTCGTCGGCGCGCCGCACGATGGCGACGATCCGCCCCGTGAAGGTCTCCAGCGGCTTGTCCACACCCAGCACGTAGGCGTCCTGCCACGCGCCGTCCGGGGCGGGCATGCCGCGGACAAAGCCGTAGTTGACCGGGTAGATCATCTCCGGGTGGCGAGGGTGGCGGCTGCCCAGGGGGCGGTCCATTGTGACGGTCACGCTCCCGCCGAGCAGGTCATCGTCTGCCGCCAGCTCGGGCGACAACGGGGAATGCGCCTCTACGATTTCCCCCGTGACGGGGTGGGTCAGGCGGATGTAGGTCGAGTGCAGCGCGAAGCGCCCGGGCAGGCGGGGGTCCTCCGCACCGTAGAGGAAGTCGCCGACGATCGGGTGGCCGATGTGCGAAAGGTGCACGCGGATCTGGTGCGTGCGCCCGGTCATAAGCCGCAGCCGCACGATCGAGCGCCGCTCCCCGGTGAGCACGGCGCGGTAGTGCGTGACGGCGGGCTTGCCGCTTGCGTCGACGACGCGCCGCACGGTGGGGCCGTCCGCCTTGGCGATCGGCGCGTCGATCGTGCCCGCGCCCTCCATGCGACCCTCGACGACGGCCAGGTATTCCCGCACGAACGCGTCCGTGTGCAGCTGCCTTTGCATGCGCTGGGCGGCGTGGGCGTTCTTCGCGGCGGCCATCAGGCCGCTGGTGCCCTTGTCCAGCCGGTTCAGCGGGCGAAACGCGAAGCCGGGAACGTCCCGGTAGCGGAACGCCAGCCGGTTTTCAAGCGTCCCGGCAGGCTGCTTCGGCGAGCACTGGCACGCCAGCGGCGCGGGCTTGTCCAGGATCAGGAGGTCCTCGTCCTCCCAGACGATCCTCACCGGCGCGTCCTCCGCCTCCACGGCCTTGCCCGGGCGGTCATCCAGCAGGACCGTCACCGTATCTCCGGGCGCGAGGACGTGGTTGGCGTGCACGGGCGCGCCGTTCACCAGCAGCCCGTCCCGCGCCTTCAGCGCCGCGAACTGGCCGTAGGAGACGCCCATGTCGCCCCGGACGAAGTACTTGACCTTGCGCCCGGCGTCCTTTTCCGCGGCGAGGGCGGTCAATCGACGCATAGCAGTCCTCCCGTTGCTTCGCTAAATCGGCGACGGCTTCCAAAAGCCTTCCCCTTTGGGGAAGGTGGATTGCCGCGCAGCGGCAAGACGGATGAGGTCGAGCATGCACGCAGCGTTATGCCATATCGACTTCATCCGGCGCTTCGCGCTACCTCCCCTGCCAATCGCCGGTCATCTCAAATTATACCACATTCCCCGCCCAAATCAAACCCCCGCGGGCGCGACAAAAGCCCACAGCGCTTTTTTTGCGCTGTGGGCTTTGCTTTCTTTCAGCAGCGGGCGCTCCTTACAGGGCGCGCTCAACCTTCTTGCTGCGCAGGCAGCGGGTGCACACGGACATGCGCTGCGGAACGCCGTTGACCAGCACGCGAACCTTCTGCGTATTCGGAGCCCAGGTGCGGCGCGTCTTGCGGTTGGAATGGCTCACGTTGTTGCCGTACACCACGCCCTTGCCGCAGATCTCACAAAACTTTCCCATACTCTATCACACCTCCTTCAAGGATATGTCCACATCAAAACATTGGAATTATACCATCTCTTTAGCCAAAACGCAAGGGCTGGACGTGTAAAACTTCTGCAACATACAAAGTTTTACCGACAATTTGTAAAAAATCGCTCAATTGCCACGGGTGGAGCCGGCGTTGCGCTTGCATATTTGACGGAAAAAAGGTATACTGTAGTTGTAAGACTATGATCGGCTGTGTGTGCGCGCCCGTTCCCCGCGGGAGGGCGCGAGCCCCGGTATAAGGGAGGTATGGATTCGTGGATTGCAAGTACAATACCGAACTGGGCGTCGTCACCGTGAACGACGACGTGATCGTGCGCGTCGCTGGCTACGCGGCGCTGGACTGCTACGGCATTGTGGGCATGGCCTCCAAGCGCGGCACCGACGGACTGGTGCAGATGATGGGCAGGGAAAACCTGGGGCGCGGCGTGAAGGTGCGCTCCTCCGGCGACAAAGTGGACATCGACCTGTTCATCATCGTGGAATACGGCATTTCGATCAGCGCCGTGGCCGCGGCCATCATTGAAACCGTGAAATACAAGGTGGAGCATCTCACCGGCGTGCCCGTGGGGCGCGTGAACGTGTGCGTCGAAGACATCCGCGTCTGATGCGCAGGGATGCTTGTGGAGGTTAACATGGCAGGGAAGAGAATAGACGGCATGCTGCTCAAGGAGATGTTCTCCTCGGGAGCGGCGCTGCTGGTAAACAACCGGGAGACCGTGGACGCGCTCAACGTGTTCCCCGTGCCGGACGGCGACACGGGCACCAACATGTCGCAGACCATCACGTCCGCGATCAAGGAGATCAACTCAAAGCCCTATTCCAGCGTGGCGGACGTGGCCGGCGCGGCCGCGCGCGGCGCGCTGAAGGGCGCGCGGGGCAACTCCGGCGTCATATTGAGCCAGATCCTGCGCGGCTTCTCCAAGGCGCTGGCGGGCCATGAGGACATCGACGGCCCGCTGCTGGCGGCGGCGCTGCGCTCCGGCGCGAACACCGCCTACAAGGCCGTGATGAAGCCCAAGGAGGGCACGATCCTCACCGTCATCCGCGTCATCGCCGAGGAGGCCGAGGAGGCTCGCGACAAGCAGCACGATGTCGTGGAGCTGTTCAAGCTGGTGCTCGCGGTGGGCGACGCGATATTGAAGCGCACGCCGGAAATGCTGCCGGTCTTGAAGCAGGCCGGCGTCGTGGACAGCGGCGGCATGGGCCTGATGGTGATTTTGCGCGGCATGTACGCCTCGCTGACCGGCGAGCCGGTGGACGCCATCGCGCAGGAGAAGCCCGAGGGCATCGGCATGCCCGGCGAGTTCGTGGACGACCACGACGCCATCGGCGAGATCACGTTCGGCTACTGCACCGAGTTCATCGTCAGCCACCCGCGCCCGGACATGCGCGACAGCGACGTGGTGCGCCTGCGCCGCCGCCTGGAGCGCATGGGCGACTGCGTGCTGGTCATCTCCGACATGAACGTGGTGAAGGTGCACGTGCACACCAACGAGCCCGGCAAGGCCCTCCAGTACGCGCTGGAGCTGGGCGAGCTGGATTCGATCAAGATCGACAACATGATGGAGGAGCGCCGCGAGCGCGAGGCCAAGCAGGCCGAGGAGGCCGCGAAGAAGGCCGCCGAGCAGAAGGACTACGGCATCGTGGCCGTGGCGCTGGGCGAGGGCCTGACGGAGATCTTCCGCAACCTGAACGTGGATCAGATCGTGGACGGCGGGCAGACCATGAACCCCAGCATCGAGGATCTGGCCAAGGCCGCCGACGCCACCAACGCCAAGACCGTCATCATACTGCCCAACAACACCAACATCATCCTCGCGGCCCAGCAGGCCAGCCGCCTGACCGACCGCAAGGTGATCGTGCTGCCCACGAAGTCGGTGCCGATGGGCATCAGCGCCGCGCTGGCGTTTGACCCCGCCGTGTCCGCTGAGGAGAACGAGGCCGCCATGACCGAGGCCGCCGAGGCCGTGCACACCGCGTCCATCACCTACGCCGTGCGCGACACCAACTACGACGGCCAGGAGATCCACGAGGGCGACATCATGGGCATGATCGACAACAAGCTCAGCGTGCTGGGCAGCGACGTGACCCAGGTGGGCGTGGACGTGACCGAGAAGATGGTCAACGAGGATTCCGCGCTGATCACGATCTACTACGGCGCGGATATCGCCGAGGCCGACGCCGAGGCCCTGCGCGACAAGCTGGCCGAGCAGTACACCGACTGCGACGTGGAGCTGCAGCCCGGCGGACAGCCGCTGTACTACTACCTGATCGCGGTCGAATAGGGAACAGGGAACAGGGAACAGGGAACAGGGAACAGGGAACAGGAACAGCCCGCCTTCATATCCTTGCCTCCCCTTTCAAGGGGAGGTGGCCTGCAGCGCCGGTGGGGGTTCTTCGTCTCCTTCTCCCCACCAATACATCAGCATCAGATCCTTCGCTCTGCGCGGGACGACAGCGAAGCATCGCCTGTCATCCTGAGCGGAGCGAAGGATCTGTCCATACCGGCAACCGGATGCGAACCGAAAGGATGAAGAACATGAGCGCACCAAAAACCTTCCGCTGGGCGATCGTTGGCACGGGCTACATCGCCAACCGCTTCGCGCAGGGCATGGGCGAGGTGGACGACGCGCGCCTGTGCGCCGTGGTCAGCCGCGACGCGGCAAAGGGCCGGGCGTTCGCCGGGAAGTACGGCGGCGAGGCCGCCTACACCGACCTCGACGCCATGCTCGCGGCCGTGAAGCCGGACGCGCTCTACATCGCCACGCCCAACGACTGCCACTATGCCGCCATCGTCGCGGCGCTGAACGCGGGCGTGAACGTATTGAGCGAGAAGCCCATGGTGGACAACCGTCGGCAGCTGGACGCGGTGCTGGCGCTGGCGAAGCAGAAGGGCCTTTTCCTGATGGAGGGCATGTGGACGCGCTGCTTCCCCGCGGTGCGCCGGGCCCGGGCCTGGATCGCGGAGGGCCGCATTGGACGGCCCCTGACGGTGCGCGCGTTCTTTGAGATGCGCGCGAACCCGGACGACTGGCAGTGGTGGAAGGCCGGCGTCGCGCACGCCGGCGGGGCGCTGCGCGACGTGGGCATCTACTCCGTCGCCATGGCCGACCTCGCGTTCCAGAAGCCGCCCGCCCGCGCGTTCGGCGCGATGGACTTCAACGGCGAGGTGGACCAGGCGTTCCGCCTCTTGCTGGACTACGGCGACGGGCAGACGGCGTTCCTCGGCGGCGCGTTCAACCAGGACGCCGGCTGGGAGGCCGAGATCGTGGGCGAGAAGGGCGCGATCCGCATCGGCCCGCAGTTCTGGGATCCCACCGACGCGACGCTCACCACCAGCGACGGCGCTGTCGAACGCTTCTCGGAGCCCTACCCGGCCACCGGCTTCCAGTTCGAGATCCGCGCCGTGCAGGACTGCCTGCGCAAGGGCCTTCGCGAGTGCCCCGACTACCCCTGGGCCGACATGATCCGCGTCTCGGATATCATCGAAGCCGCGCGCCTGGAGCAGGGGATCGTATACGCGGCGGACGAAACATGAAAATCATACATTACGACGATAAATACCGCGACGACATGATCTTCGTGGTGCTCGCGGCGAAGGACGCGCTCGGGCGCGCGCCGCGTCTGAACCCGGACCTGCTGGACGTGCGCGCCAACTACCTGGACAAGGGCGACGGCTTCTGGCTGGCGCTGGACGAATATGATCGCGTGGTCGGCTGCATCGGCTACAGCCGCGTTCCCGGCACGGACGAGGCATTCCTGCACCGCCTGTTCGTGAAGCCGTCGCTCAAGCGCCGCGGCATCGGCTCCGCGCTGCTTCAAACCTGCGAGGCCGCCATGCGCGGGGCGGGCGTGCGCGTGGCGCGCGTGCACCTCGGCGAGCCCCGCGAGCAGTGGTTTGAATCCTACGCCTTCTACCCCAAGCACGGCTACGCGGCGGACGGCGAGCGCTACATGCGAAAGGAACTTGTTGAGAGTTGAGAGTGGAGAGTGAAGAGTTTAGAGATAAGGTGCGTTGAGGACGCATACATTCCCCGGCACACTCATCTAAACTCTAAACTCTTAACTCTGAACTCTGTAAATATCCCCCCATCAAGAGAACTCCAAGGAGCGATTATGGATTTTTCCCTCTCCCAGATCAGGGGCATCGGCCCGGCGCGGCTGAAGGCGTTTGAGGCGGCGGGCATCCGCACCGTGCGCGAGCTGGTGATGTTCCTGCCGCGCGAGTACCGCGACCTGACGCAGACCGTGCCGCTTTCCGAATTGAAGGCGGGGGACGTGGCGGCGCTGCGCGTGCGCGTGGCGGGAGAGGTCATGGAGCGCCGGGCGCGGCGGCTTCTGATCACGAAGCTGTACGTCACCGACGGCACCGAGACCCTGCCCGTGCTGTGGTACAACCAGCCGTGGCTGAAGAAGCAGATGGCGCCCGGGCGGGAGCTGCTGCTCTACGGCAAGGCCGAGCACAAGCAGGGCTACGTGACGCTCGTCAGCCCCACCGTCGAGGCCGCGCAGGGCCTCATCCCCGTCTACCACAATATCCCCGGCATCCCGCCCAAGGCGCTTCGGCAGAGCGTGGAGGCGGCGCTGAAGCTGTGCGAGGGCCAGTGGCCGGACGAGCTGCCGGAGGCGCTGCGCCGCCGCTACGGGCTGTGTGAGCGCAACTTCGCGATGCGCAACGCCCACTTCCCGGACAGCCGCGAGGCGCTGGAGGCGGCGCGGCGGCGCGTCGCGTTCGAGGAGCTGCTGCTGTACCAGGTCGCGCTGCGGCTGTTTAGGAGCGCCGGGCGTCAGGGCGTGCAGATCGACTTCGACGACGCCGAATTGGAGGCGTTCTGGGACGCGCTGCCCTTTGCGCCGACGAACGCCCAGAGGCGCGTGCTCGGCGAGGTCGCGGCGGACCTGCGCTCCGAAAAGGCCATGGCGCGCATGGTGCAGGGCGACGTGGGCAGCGGCAAGACGGCCATCGCGTTCGCCGCCATCGCGCTGGCGCACGCGGGCGGCTGGCAGTCGGCGCTGATGGCGCCCACCGAGGTGCTCGCCCGCCAGCACTTCGACGCGGCGCAAAAGCTGCTGGCGCCGATGGACATCCGCGCGGGCCTGCTGGTCGGCAGCCTGACGCAAAAGCAGCACCGCCTGGCCCACGAGGCCATCGCGGCGGGGGAGTGGGACTGCGTCATCGGCACCCACGCGCTGATCACCGAGGGCGTGGAATACAGGAAGCTCGGCCTGGTCGTGACCGACGAGCAGCACCGCTTCGGCGTGCGCCAGCGCACGCTGCTTTCGGAGAAGGGCGACGCGCCGAACGTGCTGGTCATGTCCGCCACGCCCATCCCGCGCACGCTGTCGCTGATCCTCTACGGCGACCTGGACATCTCCATCGTGGACGAGCTGCCGCCTGGGCGCACGCCGGTCTCGACGCGCATCGTGCCCGAATCGAAGCGGCCCGGACTCTACGACTTCCTGCGCCGCGAGGTCGCGAAGGGCCGCCAGGCCTATTTCGTCTGCCCGCTGGTGGAGGAATCCGAGGCGGTGGAGGCGGTGCCCGCGGAGGCCGTCTACGAGGATCTGCGCACCAGCAAGCTGCCGGAGCTGCGCATCGAGCTGGTGCACGGGCGCATGAAGAGCGCCGACAAGGACGCCGCGCTGGAGCGCTTCCGCGCCGGCGAGGCGGACATACTGGTGTCCACCACGGTGATCGAGGTGGGCGTGAACGTGCCCAACGCCACGGTGATGGTGATCGAGAACGCCGAGCGCTTTGGCCTGGCCCAGCTGCACCAGCTGCGCGGGCGCGTGGGGCGCGGCACGGAGGAATCCTGGTGCTTTTTGATGGCGGAGCCGAACCCGCGGCTCAGGTTCCTATGTTCCACCACCGACGGCTTCAAGATCGCCCAGAAGGACATGGAGCTGCGCGGCCCGGGCGAGCTGTTCGGCACGCGCCAGTCCGGCACGCTCACGGCGGGCATTGGCGCGCTGGCGGGCGATACAGAGATGCTCAAGCTGACCCACGACGAGGCCGCTTTCCTGATGGCCGACCCCGACGCGCCCGATGCCCGCGCCGTGATCGCCCTGGCCAGGGAGCGCTTCGCCGACAGGCTGAAGGACGTGGCGGTCAATTAAATCAAGCCCGTTTCCGTTCCACCATCTTAACTCGCGCGGGATTGACAGCCCCGTTCGCGGATGCTAAAATAGGCCCAAAATTTGAGCTTTGGGCCTGTTTTAGTGCTTTTTGGAGGTGTTACGCATGTGCGGAATCGTTGGATACACCGGAACGCGTCCCGCCGCGCCCATCCTGCTGGACGGCCTGTCCAAGCTGGAGTACCGCGGCTATGACTCCGCGGGTCTGGCCGTGCGCGACGGCGAGGCGCTGGCGCAGGTGGTGAAGGCCACCGGCAAGCTGCGCAACCTGCGGGAGAAGACGGACGAGGGCCGCGCCCTGCCCGGCTGCTGCGGCATCGGCCACACCCGCTGGGCCACCCACGGCGAGCCCAGCCAGACCAACGCCCATCCGCACGTCTCCGGCAACTGCTCCGGCACGGGCTCCGGCCCGGTGGAGTCCGCCGTGGTGGGCGTGCACAACGGCATCATCGAGAACTTCGACGAGCTGAAGGCGAAGCTGCTGCGCCACGGCTACCAGTTCTACAGCGAAACCGACACCGAGGTGGTGGTGAAGCTGGTGGACTACTACTACAACAAGTACAAGATCGGCCCGGTGGACGCCATCAACCGCATGATGGTGCGCGTGCGCGGCAGCTACGCGCTGGCCATCATGTTCAAGGACTTCCCCGGCGAGATCTACGCCGCCCGCAAGGACTCCCCGATGATCATCGGCGTCAGCGGCGACGAGGCCTTCCTGGCCTCCGACGTGCCCGCGATACTGAAGTACACGCGCAGTGTCTACTACATAGGCAACATGGAGCTGGCGCGCCTGCGCCCGGGCTCGGTGACGTTCTACGACCTCAACGGCGACGAGATCACCAAGGAGCAGACTCAGATCACCTGGGACGCCGAGGCCGCGGAGAAGGGCGGCTACGAGCACTTCATGATCAAGGAGATCCACGAGCAGCCCGCCGCCGTGCGCGACACGCTGGCGAGCCTCGTGAAGGACGGCGCGATCGACCTGTCCGGCGCGGGCCTGACGGACGAGGCGCTTGCCTCTGTCACCCGCGTGCACATCGTGGCCTGCGGCTCGGCCTGGCACGTGGGCATGGCGGCCCAGTACGTGCTGGAGGATCTGGCGGCCCTGCCCGTGCGGGTGGAGCTGGCTTCGGAGTTCCGCTACCGGAAGCTGCTGCTGGACGAAAACGCGCTGGTGCTGGTGATCTCGCAGTCGGGCGAGACGGCGGACAGCCTGGCCGCGCTGCGGGCCGCGAAGGCCGCCGGGGCGCGGACGCTGGCGATCGTGAACGTGGTGGGAAGCACCATCGCCCGCGAGGCCGACAGCGTGCTCTACACGCTGGCGGGCCCGGAGATTGCCGTGGCGACCACGAAGGCCTACTCGGCCCAGCTGGCGGCGATGTACGCGCTGGCCGTGGCGTTCGGACGCGCGCGCGGGCTGCTGGACGAGGCCGCCTGCGCCCACTATGTCGAGGAAATGCTGGCCCTGCCGGAGAAGATGGCGCGCGTTCTGGAGGACAAGGAGCGCATCCAGTGGTTCGCGTCGAAGTACGCCGGCGCGCGGGATATCTTCTTCATCGGCCGCGGGCTGGACTACGCCGTCAGCCTCGAGGGCAGCCTGAAGATGAAGGAGATCAGCTACATCCACTCCGAGGCCTACGCCGCCGGAGAGCTGAAGCACGGCACGATCAGCCTCGTGGAGAACGGCACGCTGGTGATCGGCGTGCTGACGCAGGACGACCTGTTCGAAAAGACGATCAGCAACCTGGTGGAGTGCAAGGCGCGCGGGGCCTACCTGATGGGCCTGACGAGCTTCGGCCACTACAGCGTGGAGGACACGGTGGACTTCACCGTCTACATTCCCAAGGCCGACCAGCACTTCATGGGCAGCCTCGCCGTGATCCCGCTGCAGCTGCTGGGCTACTACACCAGCGTCGCCCGGGGCCTGGACGTGGACAAGCCCAGGAACCTGGCCAAGAGCGTGACGGTGGAGTGAGCGGAGAGTGGAGAGTTTGGATGGCCTGGCTGCCGAGCGCCTGTTCAGGCAGACAAATCGGGATTTGTGGGGGTTGCGGTGAAGAATTATACACAGGTATATGTGAAAAACAGTTTTGAAGCAGCAGAAACATACTGCAGAGCTTTTGGAGCAGAAATAACTCGTGAGTTTAAAAACGAAGATAACACTGCTTATGAGCACTGTGAGCTGTCTGTAAACGGGGAAGGCTTTTTGGCATTGGCAGAAGCGAAAAACCCTTGTGATATAGATGTGGTACATAAATACAAGTGGGAAACCATGACCTTTAACGTTTTTGAAATGGGAACAGAAGAAGCTGTCTACAATGCTTTTCAGGTTTTGAGCGATGGGGGTGTAATTATCGAACCTATCGGAGAGCTTCCATGGAGTAAATGCTGTGCCACCATTATTGATAAATATGGTGTGTGCTGGTGGATATCAATTTGACAAATCCCGGTTTGTGCATGTGCCGACGGGAGGCCGCTCATTGGCCGATCCGGCGGGTATCCAAACGCGACAGCAAATGGGTGCGGGCCCTGCCTGACAAATCCCGGTTTGTCGGCTTGATCCTTTTGATTTCCCAGCGTCTCTTCTTCGGAAGAGGCGCTGTTTTTGGCTGCTTCCCCCGTACAAACAGACGATGAACCCGGCATGCTCCCGCCGGTTTCATCGTGTGATTGTTTCTATTCGCCTTTGAAGGGGAGCCGCTAATTATTCTCGTGACATCTCACCCTCAAAAGATCTCCCGCTTCCACGCCCTCCGGCGCGTCCATGTCGTAGAGCGCCATGGGCACCGTCGCCTCCGGGAGGGGGGTGCCGTCCGCGCCGGCGATGCGCGCGGCGGGGAAGGACAGGCCGAGGACGTTCGGGGAGAGGACCTCCAGCGCGTCCCCCTCGCCGATGCGGTTGCGCAGCTCCACGCGGATCCGCCCGCCGGGCAGCCGCGCGACCACCGTCCCGACAAACCTGCAGTCGGACAGATACGTCCCGTCGTCCGGGGCGTGGTTTTTCATTTCGCCGAAGTAGAACCCGGAGGCGTAGGCGCGGTGGCTGGCGGCGTCCAGGCGTTGGTCACCGTGGCCACGTAGTAGGGCGACTTCATGCGCCCCTCCAGCTTGAAGGAGGTGACGCCCGCCGCGGCGATCCGGTCGAGGAAATCCAGGCAGTTCAGGTCGAACGAGCTCAGGATCGTTGTGCCGCGGGCGTCCTCCTCCACGGGGAGGAACTCGCCGGGGCGCTTTTCCTCCATGAGCGCGTAGTTCCACCGGCACGAGTGCGCGCACCCGCCGCGGTTGGCGCTGCGGCCCGTCAGGTACGCGCTGATCAGGCAGCGGCCGGAGTAGGCCATGCACATCGCGCCGTGCACGAACGCCTCCAGCTCCAGCTCCACCGGGACCTTGGCGCGCAGCTCGGCGATGTCGTCCAGCGTCATCTCGCGCCCCAGCACCACGCGCGTCGCGCCCATGTCGCAGTACGCGCGGGCGGCGGCGTAGTTCACGCAGTTGGCCTGCGTGCTGACGTGGATCGGCAGCCCCGGCGCGGCCTTGCGCATGGCGGCGATGGCCCCCAGGTCGGCCACGATGGCCGCGTCCGCCCCCAGCGCGAGGAGCGCCTGCGCGTAGTCGCCCAGCGCGTCGATCTCGCGGTTGGTCGGAAAGGCGTTCACGGTCACGTAGAGCTTCCTGCCGCGTGCGTGGACCTCCCGCGCCGCGTCCGCGAGCATGTCCATCGTGAAGCCCGCCGAGCCCGCGCGCAGCTGCAACTGCGGCCCGCCCGCGTACACCGCGTCCGCGCCGAAGCGCAGTGCCGCCTGCAGCGCCTCCATCGATCCCGCGGGGGAGAGGAGTTCAAGGTGTCGCATGGATGAGCCTCCTGATGGGGAATGAGGGCGAGAAAAAAGTGTGGAGTGTGGAGAGTGGAGTGTGGAGTTAATAGGGGCGGATTCGCTCGACTTCTGGTCAGATAACTGTATAATCGCAACGTACAGATCCTTCACTTCGTTCAGGATGACAACGATGGTTGCCTGCTGACCTGTCATCCTGAGCGAAGCGAAGGATCTGTATGATTGTCTGAGAGCTACGCTTCGAGTGGAGTAATAGTTATAATATAGCGCCAGCCGCTATTCAACTCCACACTCCTCACTCCACACTCCTCACTCTTCATCGTCCTCCGGGATATACGTCACGTCGTCCCAGTCGTCCGGGCGCAGGCCGATGTTGGTGCGCGCGCCCTCGATGCGGGGGTTCAGGTAGGTCTCGAACAGCCAGTTGGCGTAGCTGGCCACGATCAGCTTGTTGAAGGCCACCAGGAAGATCAGGTACAAAAGCACCACGACGCCCAATATCTGGAACTGTATGTTGGGGATCAGCAGACCCAGCCCGACGGCCACCGCCGGCACCGCCAGCGTCAGCAGCTTGATCAGCACCGAGAACGGCAGCTTCGCGATCGACAGCAGCACGGCGTTGCGGATCACGTCCTTGATCTTCAGGTCGTAGGTGATCAGCATGGGGTAGGCCAGCATGCTGGCCAGCGTCCACAGTATGGCCACCAGCAGCACCATGCCCGTGGGCAGCACGAACAGCATGCTCCGCTGCAGCATGTTGCTGTAGAAGCGCCAGCCGGTGAACAGTATGAACGGCATCAGACCGTCGATCAGCGAGATCACCAGCGCCTGCTTCCAGTTGGCCTTGATCGCGTCCTTGAAGTCGCTGAGCACGAAGCTGTGCTCGTCGCGCGCCCAGTTGCGCAGCACGTAGCTGACGCCCGCGTTGAACGGCCCGGTGATCGCCACGCAGGGCACCATCACCAAGAGCCACGTGAAGAACAGGCCGTAGATCTGCTCGCCGGTCAACTCCTGGGCGCCGTTGAGGAGCGCGACGAAGTTGATCGCCGTCCACGCGATGGCCGGGATCCAGGCGATCATGTACAGCAGGTTCACGCCGAACAGCGCGCTCCAGCGCACCTTGAACACCTCCGCGAACAGCTGGCGGCGGTTCTGGGGCATGTTTTCGATCGTGTAATCGGCCTGGCCCTGCTTGCCGTAGTAGTAGTTGTTCATCAAATTCCGAAGACCCATCGGTAAACCTCCCTCGCGCGTGACGCGGATATCCCCTACAGTATACACTCCGAAGGGACCTTTTGCAATACGCTTCTATTAAAAATGACCGTATTTGGACATTCATGTTGCAATTTTGACGGGAATACGATATAATATGGTTTTGTTGGAACCGAATGCCCGTTTTGAGAGGGGGAGAGCGCCATGCGACCGACGATCATGCGCGTTTCCACCGAGGCCGTCGCCGCCAACGCGCGGGCGATTCGCCGCCGCCTGCCTTCGCAGGTGAAGATGATGTGCGTGGTGAAAGCCGACGCCTACGGCCACGACGCCGTGTGCACGGCCCGAAAGCTGATTGGGGCCGGGGCGGACGCCTTTGCCGTGGCCATCGTGGAGGAGGCCGAGGCGCTTCGCGCCGCGGACATCGGCCAGATGATCCTGATCCTCGGCGGGGCGTCGGAGGAATCGCTGCGCCAGGCGGTGCGCTGCGGCGCGTCGCAGGCGGTGTACACCCCCCGGATGCTGGACATATTGCAGGACGAGGCTGTCCGCGCGGGCGTGCCCGCGAAGGCACACCTGAAGCTGGACACCGGCATGTCGCGCGTGGGCGTGCGGGGCGAGGAGGACCTGAGGGCCCTGCTGTACTGCTGGAAGCGCTGCCCGGACGTTCAGATGGAGGGCGTGTTCACCCACTTCTGCGTCGCCGACAGCGACCCGGAGTTCACGGCGCTGCAAAACCGGCGCTTTCGGGAAGGCCTGGACGCGATCCGCGCGGCGGGCTTTGACCCCATCGCGCACGCCGCGGCCACCAGCGCGATGTTCAAGCCGGAATTGCAATACGACATGGTGCGACCGGGCATCGGGCTGTACGGCTCGTGCGTGCCGGAGCTTCAAGGGGAGCTGGTGAACGCCCAGACGCTCTCCACCTATCCGATCCGCATCCAGCGCATCGAGGCGGGGGACACCGTGGGCTACGGCCGCACGTTCACCGCCAGGCGCGAGAGCCTGATCATGACGCTGCCGATCGGCTACGGCGACGGCTATCCCCGCATCCTCAGCAACCGCGCCAGCGTGCTGGTGTGTGGCAGGCGCGCGCCGCTGGTGGGTCGCGTGTGCATGGACATGGTGATGGCGGACGTCACCGACATCCCGGAGGTCTCCCTCGACGACGAGGTGGTGCTGCTGGGCGCGCAGGGCGACGAGCGCATCACGCCGGACGAGCTGGCGGAGCTGGCCCAGACGATCCCCTACGAGATCATGCTGGGCTTCGGCGCGCGCATCCCGGTGCAGGTGATCGACTGACGCTTTTTCCGTTGGAACAATGAGGAGTATGAATCCATGAGCATTTCTGAAATGTGGCGGACGAACGCGGTGACGCTGTTTCTGATGATCTGCCTGAACCTGGGCCTGTTCTCGCTGGACAACCGCCTGGCCTGGCTGGTGCTGGGCCTGTTGATCCTGGCGGGCGGGCTGTACCTGACGTTTCGGCAGGGCATGGCCTACGGCCACGAGGCCTGCGGGCTGCTGGAGAGCGTGAAGCGCGCCGAGGACCCCGACAGTCCCGCCCACGGCCAGCTGGACGAGAAGGTGATCCGGCGTGCCTGGAGCGTGCGCACGGGCGTGCGCGCCGTGCTGGTGTGCGCGCTGCCGGCGTATCTGATCGGCTGCGCCTACATCATCTGCTCGCTGCTGAACGTCGAGGCGCTGGTGATGCCGCTGCGGCTGATCTCGTGGATACTGGCCGCGCCCTACTGGCCGTGCGTGCTGGCCTGGACCTACACGTTCGACCGGCTGACCGGCACGGTGGCGGCGGTGCTGATGATCTCGCCGTTCATACTGCCGGCCGCGGGCTTCGCGGGCTACATGCAGGGCCCGAAGCTGTGGGCAAGATCGGAAAAAGCGATGGCCGAGGGCAAGCGAAGGGCCAAGGCAAAGTCCCGCGTGGTGCGCAAAAAGAGGGTGCCCCGGGCCCAAAAACCTGAAATTTGATATTTTTTCGAAAAACCGATTGCAAATATTGCACAATTATGATATAATTGGGGCAATATCATAGGTGGAGTTATGCGTATTATATCTGGAGAGGCCCGGGGACGCACGATTTTCGCGCCTCAGGGCTCGGATACGCGCCCCACGTCTGACAAGATCCGGGGCTCGCTGTTCAACATCATCGCCTCGCGCGTGCAGGACGCGCGGGTGCTGGATCTGTTCGGCGGCACCGGGGCGCTGGCGCTGGAGGCGCTCAGCCGCGGGGCGGAGTCGGCGGTGATCGCGGACAATGCCCGCGCCGCGCAGCAGGCGATCGAGCGCAACGCCAGAAGCGTGCTCCAGGACGAGTTCGAGTACCGCGCGCAGATCATCCGATCGGATTATCGCGCCGCGATCTCCGCGCTGGAGGGCCGGATGTTCGACCTCGTGTTCCTGGACCCGCCCTATCGGATGACCGAGGCCTACGGCGACGCGCTGAAGCGGCTGTTAGCCGGGGACATGCTGGCGCCGGGGTGCCTGATCGTGCTGGAGCGCATGAAGCGCGCGAGCGTGGCGCTGCCGGAGGCGTTCAACGTGTTTGACACCCGCGACTACGGCGACACGGCGGTGGACTTCGTGGAGCTGGCCGCCGCACAGGCTTGACAGAGACATTTCACGACTGGATTAAACCGGATACTCCGGGCAGACTAAGCTGCATCGGGCCCCGCCGGATGCGGAAAGGAAGGACTTAAGCATGGATCGCGATCAGGATAAGTTCTACGAGGATGAGGAGCTGGAAAAGCGCGAAGCCCCGCAGGAGCAGACCAACGAAGAAGTCAACGATATGCGATACTTCCTCGAGCTGCTCAAGCACATTCGCGCGGCGATCAGCGCCGGCAAGAGCGTTCCGCTGACCGGCAAGAAGATCATCGATGCGGAAAAATGCCTGATGATTATAGACGATATGGAAAAGAACCTGCCTGACGCGGTGCAGTACGGCCTGCAGATGTACTCCGAGCAGGAGCGCATCATGAACGAGGCCGAGACCAAGGCCATGAACCGCATCAGCTCCGCCGAGATGCGCGTGAACGCCGCGCTGGAGCGCGCCCGCGAGGACGCCGAGCAGCGCGTGCTGGACGCCGAGAACGAGGCCCGCGCCATCCTGGAGGACGCGCAGGAGCGCGCCGACCACATGATCGACGAGAGCGAGATCATGCGCCAGGCCCAGGAGGAAGCCCGCATCATCAAGAACGACGCGCGGGTGGAGGCCAGCGAGCTTCGCCTGAAGGCCCAGCACGACGCCTACCAGCTGTTGGCCAGCGTGGAGGACCAGATGACCGAGGCCATGAAGAACATCCGCCGCCGCCGCGCCGAGCTGGGCGACGAGCAGGAGTAGAGCGAATCGAAGCATCATCACCGCCGGGAGGCATTGCCTCCCGGCGGTGATTTATATTTTGGCTAGAATCTGTCCATACTGTAAGGTAACCCACGCTTTGCAGGAGGGCAACATGGATCGGAACGACGGCTCGAATCGACTTCACACGGACGACGCGGCGCGGATGCGGCGATTGGCGGAGCGGCTGGTTCCGGCGGGCTCTGCGCGGCTGCGCCTGGGGC
>CACYET010000014.1 GCA_902773515.1 uncultured Eubacteriales bacterium
AGCGGTAAGGGCGCCTGCGAAATCGGAGGCCTTCTTTGCGCCTGTGTATCTTGCAAGCTTTAAGAAGGTGAAAGGTCCGATCAGGTCTACTTTAGTATCAATGCCCAGTGACTTTGCTTCAAGAAATTCCTCGACGGGCTTCTTTCCGGCAAGTTCAATGACGGTGTTATCGTCGATCTCAGGAACGATGTAGTGGTAGTTTGTGTTGAACCACTTCTTCATTGCGAGAGCCTTTACGTTGCCGTGCTCTCCCTGGTATCCGCGTGCGGCTGCGAAATATGTATCGATAACCGAAAGGTTCAGATCCTTATAGCGCTGGGGTACGGCGTTAAAAAGGAAAGCCGTGTCCAAGACGTTGTCGTAGAATGAGAAATCGTTGCTCGAGATGAAGTCGATCCCTGCAGCCTGTGCGACCTGCGAGATAAAATCAGACTTGTCACAGCCTAAGATCTTGGTGATGATCTTGTCACCGTCAACTAAGTCGGCGCCTGCCAGCTGGGCGCCTGCCAGGGCAAGGCCCGCCAGATTGGCGCCTGCCAGATGCTGGCCGTCGAGCAGGGGCGGGGCGCCGGGAGCCGGCTCTTCAGGTTCGGCCTCCGGCAGGGGCTCTCGCTCCGGCAGGTAGGCCGCGGTCTGCTCCATCACCTCGCCCAGCCGGCGGTTCAGCACCCGGTGGCCCACGTCGAACTCCACGAACAGGTACAGCGCCACGCCCAGCGCCGGCGCCAGCACCACGAGCAGTATCCACGTGATCTTCGAGATGGGCTCGGAGGGCTTGTTCACCAGGTGCAGGATCAATACGCCGTACAGCGCGAG
Source organism: uncultured Eubacteriales bacterium (assembly GCA_902773515.1). Taxonomy (GTDB): domain Bacteria; phylum Bacillota; class Clostridia; order Christensenellales; family Aristaeellaceae; genus UBA2862. The sequence goes on from CACYET010000014.1 coordinate 817, forward strand.
GACGAAGCCGTAGTAGTACGGCATCCAGTCCTTCATCGAGCTGAACAGCGCCGCCAGCAGCGCGATCTGCGCCGCCAGCATCAGTATGACCAGCATCGTGCGCCCGAAGACCATGTTCAGCACGCCCCGCTTGCCCCGCTGGAGCAGAAGCAGGCGGTCGTCGCTCTCCTGGCCGCTGCGCGCCCTGATCTTTTCCTTCTCCTTGTCCATAGCGCCCTCTATATGGTTTATTCCTCTCCCAGACACCCCAGCAGCTTGTACAGCAGGCCGTACAGCGCGTCGGCCTCGTCGGGGGTGAGGGCGATGCAGCGGCCCACGCCGGCGGGGATGTCCTCCGCCCGCGCGCGCAGCGCCCGGCCCTCGTCGGTGATGGCGACGGCCAGGTTGCGCTCGTCCTCAGGGGAGCGCCGCCGGGTGCAGAGGCCCTTCTCCTCCAGCTTCTTGATCACCGGCGTCAGCGTGCCGGAATCCAGGTGCAGCCGCTCGCCGATGGCCTTGCTGGTGGTCTCGCCCGCCTCCCAGAGCACCATCATGGTCACGTACTGGGTGTAGGTCAGGCCGATGACGTCCAGGAAGGGCTTGTACTTCTTCACGACCTCGCGCGCGCAGGCGTACAGCGGAAAGCACAGCTGGCTGTCCAGCCGCAGCGGATCCATGTCTGCGCCCATGTCAGGTCATGCCCAGGATCTTGATCTGCTTCTTCGCGAAGTCCGCCGCATCGGCGCAATCCTGGTCGTTGGGGCGGTTCTTGTTGAAGAACCAGAACTGGCCCTTGCAGTGGAAGAACATCTCCGCCGTCTTCACGGCGCAGCCCGCCGCGATGGACTTGATGGCCGGATAGGCGCTCTTGCCGGTGCAGGCGCTTCCGAACACCACGATCTTGCCGATGTTCTTGGCGTTGTCGCGGATGAAGGCCGCCACCGACGCATCGGGCTTTCCGCCGTACACGCTCGCGCCCAGGAACACCACGTCGGCGTACTTATCGAGCTTCACATCCACCGTCTTCGCCTCGGCGCCCACCGCCGCGGCCACGGCCTCGGCCAGCTTTTTGGTCGCGCCGTTCTTGCTGTAGTAACGAACATCCACTCTCATGTCTATGCCCCCTTCTTCGATTGTTCGTAGGCCTTGCGCACGGCCTTGGCCAGCTGGTCCGCGCAGGACGTGGGCCTGCGGCCGCACAGGTTGCCCAGCAGGTATTGCTCGATCTTTTCCACCTTCCAGCCGTCCACCAGCTTGGAGATCGCCTTCAGGTTGCCGTTGCAGCCGCCGGTGAAGACGATGTTGGAGACCACGTCCCCGTCCAGGTCAAAGCTGATCATCTGGGAACAGACCATCTCGGTGGGCATGTCGTAGCGCATGGTAAAACCTCCTCGCTCGCGCCCGGCGCGGCGGACCGCCCGGGCCCGATTAATTGAATCAAATTGATTTGACACAATTGATTATAGAGGGAGGAGGGGGTTTTGTCAATGCGGTTCGCAGTAAAGGTTTGGTAAAACCCGGCGGGCTTTCGAGCCCGCTCAAAAGCTGCTGATCGGCAGGCTGTCGTCGTCCGAGCCCTTGGTGATGGAGAGGATTTTGATATAGTATTGTATATCGTCGTTCACCTTCACCAGCACCCGATCGCCCACGCGGCGGCCCATCACGGCCCGGCCCAGCGGCGACTCCTTGCTGATGATGCCGTTCACGGCGTCCTCGCGCAGCGTGGTCATCAGCGTGATGGTCTCGGTGTCGCCCTCGTCCTCGTACTCGATCTCCACGCGGTCAAACAGACCCGCCACGCCTTCGCGCGCGTCGGCCTGGATCACCTTCGCGGTGGCGATCATCTTCTTCAGGTAGCGCAGGCGGCTGTCGCAGCGGCGCAGCTCCTGCTTGGCGGCCTTGTACTCGTAGTTCTCGCTCAGATCGCCGAAGCCGCGGGCGGTCTTGAGGTCCTCGATGCACTTGGGCCGCACCACACGCATGCGGTAGTCGATCTCCTCCTGCATCTTTTTGATGTCCACTTCGGTCAGTTCGTTGTACATAGGTTCCCCTTTGATTTATCGAATGAAGTTCGTCCAGGCGTGCTCTTCCTTCTGCGGCAGGCCGTACTTCTCCCGGCCCAGCGCGATGCTCTTGATCAAAAACGCCATGTTCCGCGCCAGCGCGCGCATGGTCTGCAGGCCCTCCTCGTCCTGCGCGGCCTCGCCGGGCGCGCCGCCGTGCACGCTGTTCCAGTACTGGCTGGAGGCCACGGGCATGCCCGCGATGGTGAAGTACTTGTTCAGGCGGTCGAACGTGGCGGAGGCCCCGCCGCGGCGGCACACCGCCACCGACGCGCCGACCTTCATGGTCTTGTCGAAGTGTGCGGAGTAGAACAGGCGGTCCATGAGCGCCTGCACGGTGGCGTTGGGGCCGGCGTAGTACACCGGGCTGCCCACCACGAGGCCGTCCGCGGCCTCGAACTTCTCCGCGACTGCGTTCACCGCGTCGTCGAACACGCACCGGCCCTTCTTCGCGCAGCCGCCGCAGCCCACGCAGCCGCGGATGGGCTGGTTGCCCACGTGCACGATCTCGGCCTCGACGCCCTCCGCCTCAAACACCTTCCGCATCTCCTCCAGGGCCAGGGCGGTGTTGCCGTTTTTTCTGGGGCTGCCGTTGATGAGCAATACCTTCATGGTCATGTCTCCTTGTCCGTGTATTTTCCAAATCATTATAGCACCGGGCCGCTCGCGCGTCAAACCGTTGCACCTTATTCGCCGACGTGGTAAAATAGCACCATGACGAGCCGTGGAGGAGAAGCCGATGAGCCGCGAACTGACGCCCTGCCAGATGATCGAGCGCAGCATCCACAAGAAGTACCGCAAGGAACTGTGGACGCCGTTTATCGCCGCCGTGAAGCGCTATGAACTGGTGAACGCGGGGGACAACATCGCCGTGTGCGTGTCCGGCGGGAAGGATTCGATGCTGCTGGCGAAGCTGATGCAGCTGTTGCAGCGGTGCAGCGACGTGCCGTTCGGGTTGAAGTTCCTGGTGATGGACCCGGGCTACGCCCCCGAGAACCGGCGCAGGATCGAGGAAAACGCGGCGCTCTTGCAGCTGCCGGTCGAGATCTTCGAGACGGACATATTCGACGTGACCGGCAGCGTGGAGAAGAACCCCTGCTACCTGTGCGCGCGCATGCGCCGCGGCCACCTCTACAGCCGCGCGCAAGCGCTGGGCTGCAACAAGATCGCGCTGGGCCACCACTTCAACGACGTGATCGAGACCACCGTGATGGCGCTGTTCTACGGCGCGCAGCTGCAGGGCATGATGCCCAAGCTGCACTCGACGAACTTCCCCGGCATGGAGCTCATCCGCCCGCTGTACTGCGTGCGCGAGGAGGACATCATCGCCTGGGCGCGCACCAACGGCCTGTCGTTTCTCCAGTGCGCCTGCCGCCTGACCGAGGCCATTGCCGAAGCCGACGGTCCGGGTCCCTCCAAGCGCCAGGAGATCAAGCAGCTGCTCAAGACGCTGCGGCGCGACAATCCCGACATCGAGAAGAGCGTGTTCCGCGCCATCCACTCCGTGTGCCTGGACACCTTCCCCGGCTGGAAGGCGAAGGGGGAGGCGCATAGCTTTTTGGAGAGGTATGAAAGTGAAGACTGAAGACTGAAAAATGAATAATGAAGAATGAAGCCGCAGGGACGCCATAATGGACGTCCGTGCTTGCGCGGCATATTGTAGGGGCGGCGATGCGCCACCCGCCCTTGCTCCAACGCCTGCGAAGAGTGTGGAGTAAAAAAGATCCTTTGCTTCGCAGGCCTGCGGCACGACTGCGCCGCTTCGCGGCTTCGCTCAGGATGACAACATTGCGGTAACCGCTGACTTGTCATCCTGAGCGGAGCCTTGCGTCAGCAAGGCGCAGTCGAAGGATCTTTTCTTTTTCGCAGGGACGGCGATGCGGCGGAGTGCCCGCCCCTGCGCCCGCCAAAAGCCTTCCCCTATGGGGAAGGTGCCGAACGAAGTGAGGCGGATGAGGTCGTTCCCCATTTCCCCGTCGGGGCGGCGATGCGGCGGAGTGCCCGCCCCCGCGCCCGCCCTGAACGCAACGTTACGTTCAGGGCGGGCGGCGCAACGCCGCCCCTACGGGTCTACCGGCCACCATCAACTCCTCACTGCCGCCGTCTCATCCCCGTAGCTCCCAGCACCGCACATTGACGCGGCACTGGCCGTCGCAGAAGAAGCGGATGCCGTCGGCGGAGAGGGGCGTGGCGAGCGTGGCGGAGAGCGCCTTCTCGCCGCCGTTGACGAACACCTCGGCGCTGCGGCGGTCGAGGATCAGCCGCAGGCGAAGCCGCCCGCCCGCGTGGCGGACCTCGGCGCGGCGCTGGTGGATGATGGCGCGGCGCGAGCCGGAGAACTTGCGGTCGATCTTCAGTGTGGACTCGCGCGGCCGAAAGCCCAGCGAGGTGCGGTGGTCGGCGTCCGCGGCGAAGATCACCTCGAAGCGGGTGAAGATCTCGCCCTCCGGCTCGATGTCGATCTCCATGTCCACGGTGCGGCCCCGCACGCCCTCCAGCGCGATCTCGCCGTCGGCCACGAGCACGTTTTTGTGCTCGACGCACGCGCCGCGCAGCGCGTCCAGCTCCCGGATCGGCCACTGGTACAGCCGCCCGTTCTTCACGGACAGCTCGCGGGGCAGGCTCATCTGGCCGAACCACGGCGCGGTGTCCAGCGGCAGGGCGCAGGTGTCCCAATTCTGCATCCAGCCGATCATCACGCGCCGCCCGTCGCCCGTCAGGATCGTCTGCGGGGCGTAGAAGTCGATGCCGTAGTCCACGGCCTGGTCGGCGCGCGCGTCAAAGCGGCCCGTCTGCGCGTCGAAGCGCCCCAGCAGGCACAGCGCGACGTTGCCGTTGTGATACTCCAGCCCCTCCGGCAGCAAGTCCTGCGCGCTGATGAGCAGAACGTCCTCGCCGCCCAGCGAAAACATCTCCGGGCACTCCCACATCATGCCCAGCCGCCCGGGGTTCTGCGCGGGCACGGACGCGAGCCGCCAGTGGACCATGTCGTCGCTCTCGAACATCAACAGCTGCCCGCCCAGGCGCTTCCCGGAGGCGTCCAGCCGGTCGTTGGCCACCAGGCAGCGGAAGCGGCCGTCCGCATCCAGGTACAGCTTCGGGTCGCGGAAGTCGTAGGGGCTGCCGCCCGCGGGCAGGTCGGCGGCGGTGATCACCGGGTTGCCGGCGTACTTTTCGTAGTTCACGCCGTCGCCGAAGGCGAGGTTCTGCGTCTGCACCTGCCGGGGCCGTCCGTCCGGGCCGGGAACCTCCGCCACGCCCGTGTACATCAGCGCGTGGCGGCCGTCCGGCAGCACGACGGCGGTGCCGGAAAAGCAGCCCTTGTCGTCGCAGGGCGTGTCCGGGGCCAGCGCGCAGGGCAGGTATTCCCAGTGGAGCAGGTCGCTGGTGACGGCGTGGCCCCAGTGCATCGGCCCCCAGTGGGAGTCGTAGGGATGGTACTGGTAGAACAGGTGGTACTTGCCGCCGTAGAAGCTGAACCCGTTGGGGTCGTTCATCCAGCCCACGCGGGCGGACAGGTGGAAGGCCGGGCGCTCGCGCTCGGCGATGGCGCGCTCGTGCTCGGCTTCAAAGCGCCGGGCGCGCTCCAGGGGTGAGGTCATTTGATCGCATCCTTTTTGTTGATGATAACACCCTCCAGCGCGAGCAGGAAGCGCTTGCGCTCCAGGCCCCCGGCGTAGCCCGTTAGGCGGCCGTTCGCGCCGACGACGCGGTGGCAGGGCACGACGAGCGATACGGGGTTGCGGCCCACCGCGCCGCCCACGGCCCGGGCCGCGCCCCGGGGCAGGCCCAGGCGCGCGGCGATTGCGCCGTAGGTCGCGGTCTGCCCGAACGGGATCTTCATGAGCTCGGCCCAGACGGACCTTTCAAACGCCGTGCCGCGCAGGCTCAGCGGCGGGGCGAAGCCCGGGTCGCGGCCGGAGAAGTAAATGTCCAGCCAGCGTGCGGCCTGTTCAAGACCCGAGCCGGTTGGGGGAACCTGCGCAGCGGCGCCTACCAGGCGCCACTGTGGCGGCAGATTGCCGCCGCTACGGTGGATTTCGCGTGCTTGAACGGCGCTTTGACCCGGTTCCCTTTTTTTACAGGCCGAATCGAGGCCCCGGGCAAAGTGCCTTTGCCCCTCGAACCAGAGGCCGACGAGCGCCGCGCCGTCCGAGGCCAGCAGGATCGTCCCCAGCGGGGAGGCGTAGCGCAGGGTGCAGTCCATGTCAGTCGTTCATGCTGTCCTCCAGCGCGTCCACGATCGTGTCCACCACCTTGTCGGCGGTCTTCTGGCAGATCTCGGGCGCGTAGGGGAACGTGTAGGACACGTCGGCGGCGTTGAGCAGCGGCAGGTCGTTGATGGAGTCGCCGATGCCGTAGAGCGTGATATCGCCGTACTCGGCGCGCATGTAGTCGCGCAGCGCCTCCACGCCCTTGCCCTTGCTGCAGCCGCGCGGGGCGATGTCGATCTCGATCACGTTCTGGAACGCCTCGATCCTGTCGCCGAAGCGCTCGTTGATCGAGGCGGACAGCGCCGCGGCGTCCTCCAGGCTCTCGGTGTGCACGCTCACCTGGTGGATCAGGCCCTTGGGCGCGTCGTCCACGCCGGTGATCACGTAGTACTTGCCGGGGTAGTCCATCTTCGCGAACACGCAGATGTCGCCCTCCACGTCCAGCGTCAGGCGGTAGCCCTTCGGGTTCAGCTCGCGCACCAGCGCGTCGGCCACGTCCCGGTCCACGCCGCGCTTGAGGATGGGCTTCATGTCGCCGTCCACGATGTTCGCGCCGCTGGAGGTGATGTAGAAGTCCGGCCGCACCAGGCCCGTGATGAAGGGCGTCAGCCCCCCGACCTGCCGCCCGGTGCACAGGCCGAACAGGTGCCCCGCGGCCTGGTACTCGCGGATCTTTTCGACGTTCTCCGGCGGCAGCTTCACGTCCGCCTTGTAGAAGTACAGCGTCCCGTCAAAGTCGCTGGCAAAGACCTTCTTTTTCATAATAACCTCCGGTTTTTCTGAGAGTGGAGAGTGGAGAGTTGAGATAAAGGATGCTACAGAATACAGCACTATTCAATCTAAACTCTGAACTCTAAACTCTAAACTCTCTATACTACGAATTCGTCCGTCACGGCCCTCTCCATCTCCCATCCGCGGAGGGAGACGCCCTCCGTGGCGGTGTAGTGGAACTCGCGATCGGTGGGGTAGAGGTGGGTGGTGAAGGTGGACTCGCCGTCGTTGGCGAAGATCTCCACCGAGCAGCGGTCGACGAACACGCGCAGCTTCTTCAGCGGCGTCTCCACCGGCATGTCCAATACCTCGCCCACCGGGATGTTGAAGCGCTTGTCCATGCCGGAGCGGTCGACGCGGCAGGCCTTCCGGGCGGCGTCGTAGGAGAGCCGCAGGCCGCCGGAGCCGTCCTCGCGGGTGAACAGCGCGATCTCGAAGTCGCCGTCCGGGCAGGCGATCTCCAGCTCGCAGGCCGCCGGGAGCGTTCCGTTGGGCTTTAGCGCCGCGCCGCGCAGGCTCTCCAGCGCCGCAAGCGGCGTCTGCAGCAGCTTTCCGCCCTTCACGCGCAGCTCCCGCGGCAGCGACAGGCTGCCCTCCCAGTCCTCCTCCTCGGTGGGATAGTGGTTGTCGGGCAGGCCGATCCACGCGATCAGGATCGCCTTGTCGGGGTCGCCGATGGACGCCGCGCCCTGGGCGGCGTAGAAGTCGAAGCCGTAGTCCAGGTGGCGGTAGGGGCCGTCGGGCGTGAAGGTCAGCGTGTCGTAGTCCATCGTGCCGATCAGGTACACGTTGTGGTTGGTGCTCTCGCCCCGGCCGGGCAGCAGCGTGTACTGCGGCGAGAAGATCAGCACGTCGCGGCCGGAGATGTTCACGATGTAGGGGCACTCCCACATGCCGCCGAACGACTCATAGCCGGGCACCTTCAATTCGCCCGCGAACCGCCAGCCCTCCAGCGGCTTTTCGGATTCGTACACCAGCACGCACCCGCGCTTGTCCAAGCGCTGCGCGCCGATGAAGATGTAGAAGCGCTGCTTCTGCTCGTTCCACACCACCTTCGGGTCGCGCTGGTGCTCGCTGTGGTCGTCGCGCGGGCCGAACAGCGGTTGATCCAGCTTCACGGGCCGGTTGTCCGCGCCCAGCAGCGCCGCGCAGGTGTAGGGCGTGCGGGTCCAGTCCTCGTCGCGGTGGTTGCCGGTGTAGTAGAACACCAGGTCGTCGCCGATGGAGATGGCGCTGCCGGAGTGCGTGCCGCGGTTGTCGTAGTCGCGGTCGGGCGCCAGGCCGATGCCGGCGTTCTGCCAGTGCACGAGGTCCGGGCTGGTGACATGGTACCAGTACTTCAGGCCGTGCACCGCGCCCCACGGGCACCACTGGTAGCACAGGTGCCAGGTGCCCTTGTGCAGCGCGAAGCCGTTGGGGTCGCTGGACAGCCCGGTGATGGGCTGCACGTGGTATGTCTGCCGGTAGACGGACTTCTGGATCCTGTCGTAGAGATCGCGGATGTCCTCCGGCCCCTTGAGCACCCGATAGCGCTCCTCGCGGGTCCATTCCTTCATGTTCGTTCGCCCCTTTCGGTTGGTGTTATGGTGTTGATACTATCTTAACATGAAACGGAGGAAAATACAATTCTGTTTTGTCGTTTTACGACAAAACAGAATCAACTTGACATCCGCCCTTTCGTATTCTATTATTTATTCATGCGATACCACTCAAAGGAGGCGCTCATCATGCGCAAGAACGGCCTGGGAACATCCTGTGTGCAGGGCGGCTACACGCCGGGAAACGGCGAGCCGCGGCAGATCCCGATCATACAGTCCACCACCTTCAAGTACGACACCAGCGAGGACATGGGCAAGCTCTTCGACCTGGAGGCCAGCGGCTACTTCTACACCCGCCTGCAGAACCCCACCAACGACTATGTGGCGGCGAAGATCTGCGAGCTGGAGGGCGGCACCGCCGCGATGCTGACCAGCTCCGGCCAGGCGGCCAACTTCTTCGCGCTGTTCAACCTCGCCTCCTGCGGGGACCACATCGTCGCCTCCTCCACCATCTACGGCGGCACCTTCAACCTGATCTCCGTCACGATGGCGAAGATGGGCATCGAGACGACGTTCGTCTCGCCCGACTGCACCGACGAGGAATTGGACGCGGCGTTCAGGCCCAACACGAAGGCCGTGTTCGGCGAGACCATCGCCAACCCGGCGCTGACGGTGCTGGACATCGAGCAGTTTGCCCGCGCGGCCCACGCCCACGGCGTGCCGCTGATCATCGACAACACGTTCGCCACGCCCGTCAACTGCCGGCCGTTTGAGTGGGGCGCCGACATCGTCACCCACTCCACCACCAAGTACATGGACGGCCACGGCGTGGGCGTCGGCGGCGCGATCGTGGACGGCGGCCGGTTCGACTGGATGGCTCACGCCGAGAAGTTCCCCGGCCTTTGCACCCCCGACGACAGCTACCACGGCATCACCTACGCCGAGAAGTTCGGCATGGGCGGCGCGTTCATCACCAAGTGCACGGCCCAGCTGATGCGCGACTTCGGGTCCATCCAGTCGCCCCAGAACGCCTTTTACCTGAACCTGGGCCTGGAGAGCCTGCACGTGCGCATGGCGCGGCACTGCGAAAACGGCCTGGCGGTGGCGAAGTTCCTGCACGGGCACGAGAAGGTGGCGTCCGTCAGCTATTGCGACCTTCCGGACAGCCCCTACCACGCGCGGGCGGAGAAGTACCTGCCGAACGGCTCCTGCGGCGTGGTCAGCTTCGAGCTGAAGGGCGGCAGGGAGGCCGCGAGCCGCTTCATGAAGGCGCTTCGGCTGGCCGCGATCGAGACTCACGTGGCCGACGCGCGCACCTGCTGCCTCAACCCCGCGTCCAGCACCCACCGGCAGATGACCGACGAACAGCTGAAGGCCGCGGGCGTCCCCGCCGGGCTCGTCCGCGTCTCCTGCGGCCTGGAGGACGCCGCGGATTTGATCGCGGATATTGAACAGGCGCTGGAGAAGGCATAAGGCGAGCGGGATACGCGGGATGTATACGGAATCGGGATGTACAGATCCTTCGACTCCGCTGCCGCTCCGCTCAGGATGACAGGGGAGCGCCGCTGCTCGGGGTAACGGGAAGCGCCGCTGCTCGGGGTAACGGGGAGCGCCGCCGCTCGGGGTAACGGGGAGCGCGAGACGTTGTCATTCTGAGCGGAGCCTTGCGGCAAGCAAGGCGAAGTCGAAGAATCTGTACATTGCGGATGCTGACAACATACCGTACAGCCGCCGCCCCCATGGAAATGGAGCCAAATATGACGTACTATGTCTACATCCTGACCAACTGGAACGACAAGGTCATGTACATCGGCGTGACGAACGACCTCGAACGGCGATTGTATGAACACAAGCACCAGCTTTTGGACGGTTTCACCAAGCGCTACAACGTCCACAGGCTGGTGTATTTTGAGCAGGCCGGCGACGTTCGCGCCGCAATCGCCCGGGAGAAGCAGTTGAAGGGCTGGAGCCGCAAAAAGAAGAACGCGCTGATTTCGGGCATGAACCCCGCTTGGCGGGACCTGAGCGACGATTGGAATGTATGAGGAGCAGCCATGAACGACATGTTTGAATCCCATCCCACCCTCCGCCCCATCCCGCAGCAGCGGGTGATCGCGAAGATGGACGAATACATGGCCCGGCGGGACTACGCCGGGGCGGAGCGCCACCTGCTGTACTGGCTGGAGGAGGCCCGCGCCGGGCGCGATCAGCGGGGCATGCTGATGGTGCTGGGCGAGCTGGTGGGCCACTACCGAAAGACCGGCGAGCGCGACAAGGCCATGGCGCGCGCCGACGAGGCGCTCAAGCTGGTGGACGCGATGGACTTCGGCGGCACGATCAGCGCCGCGACCACGTTCGTGAACGTCGCCACGATGCTCAGCGCCTTCGGCGAGGCCGCGCGGGCGCTCGCGCTGTTTGAGAGGGCGCGGCCGATCTACGAGCAGAGCGCGGCCACGCGGCCCGAGCTGTTGGGCGGGCTGTACAACAACATGGCGCTGGCCTGCGCGTCGCTGGGCCGGTTTGAGGAGGCCGACGCGCTCTACGACCGCGCGATGGACGCGATGGCGAAGGCCCCGAACGGGGCGCTGGAGCAGGCGATCACCTGCCTGAACCGCGCGAACCTCGTCGAGGCCCGCGACGGCATGGAGGCGGGGGAGGCCGCGATCTTTGGCCTCGTGGAGCAGGCGGGCGACCTGCTGCGCGGGCCCGGGCTGCCCCACGACGGCTACTACGCCTTCGTGTGCGAGAAGTGCGCGCCGACGTTCGATTACTATGGCTTCTTTGCCGACGCGGCGGCGCTGCGGGAGGAGGCGGAGCGAATTTATGATGTCCAGGGGACTTGACATCGCCCGCGCCTACTGGGAGGCGCACGGCCTGCCGATGCTGCGCGAGCAGTTCCCGGAGCTGATGCCGCGCGTGGCGGCGGGGCTGTTCGGCAGCGGCTCGGAGTGCTTCGGCTTTGACGACGACGTCTCCCGCGACCACGACTTCGAGCCGGGGTTCATGCTGCTGCTGCCCGGGGAGGACGCCGTGGACCGCCGCGCGGCCTTCCTGCTGGAGCGCGCCTACGCGAAGCTGCCCAAAGAGTTCATGGGCCTGTCGCGCGCGAAGCTGCAGCCGGTGGGCGGGCCCCGGCACGGCGTGATCCGCGCGGCGGACTTCTTTTTGGAGAAGACCGGCGCGCCGGACGGCCAGCTAACCGCGGGCCAATGGCTGTCGGTGCCGGAGTACGCGCTGGCGGAGGCCGTGAACGGCGAGGTGTTCTTCGACGGCCCGGGCGACGTGACAGCCGTGCGCGGCCGACTGGCGCACTATCCGGAGGACGTGCGCAGAAAGCGCCTCGCGGGGCACCTTCTGCTGATGGGCCAGGCGGGGCAGTACAACTACCCGCGGTGCCTGGCGCACGGCGAAACCGGCGCGGCGCAGCTGGCGGCCATCGAGTTCGCGCGCCACGCCATGCGCGCCGTGTTCCTGCTGAACGGCGTCTACCAGCCCTACTACAAGTGGGCGTTTCGCGCGATGCGCCAATTGCCGCGGCTTTCGCTGCTGGCCGAGCTGATGGAATACCTGATCACCACCGACAACGACGGCGAGCTGGCCGCGTCCAAGCGGGACGTGATCGAGGGCGTGGCCGCGGACGTGACCCGTGAATTGCGCGCGCAGGGGCTCACCCGCGCCGACTGCGCCGACCTGGAGAAGCACGCCTACTCCGTCAACGACTCGATCTCCGACGCGCAGCTGCGGAATCTGCACGTGCTGGCGGGAATATAAAACTTCAAATCCTTCAATTTTCGTTTAAGGAAACCCGGTTATGATGTTCGCGTCGACAGGGAAGAAACTTCCACTTCCGAGCGTCGCGGCCTGTGTGGAAGCGGGCCGCCGACAAACCGAAATCATAGACGAAATGGAGGATAAGACCATGAAGAAGATTATTGCGATCATCATCGCCGCACTCATGCTGATGCTGGCCGCGCTGCCCGCGATGGCCGAGGAGGCGGACGCCGTGTCCGCCGCGACCCAGCAGACCATGCCGGAACCCCCGGCCGACGACGCCCAGAGGCCCGAACCCCCGGCCAAGCCGGAGGGGAACGCCCCCGCCGAGGGGAACGCCCCCGATGCGGGTAACGCGCCCACTGAAGGCAACGCCCCCACTGAGGGCAACGCGCCCGCCGCGGGCGAGCGTCCCGAGCTGCCGAGCGGCGAAGCCCCCGAGCAGGGACAGGCCCCGGAGCAGGGACAGATGCCCGAGCAGGGCCAGGCCCCCGAGCAGGGACAGGCCCCCGAGCAGGGACAGCATCCCATGGACATGCCGAACGGCCCGCGCGGCCAGTTCCCGATGAACGGCCAGCAGCCCCCGATGGACGGCCAGAACGATCAGGGCCAGCAGCCCCCGACGAACGGCCAGAATGACCAGAATGCACAGCCCCCGATGGACGGCCAGAATGACCAGAACGGCCAGCGCCCGACGGGCAAGAAGAGCGACCGCGGCGGCCAGCCGAGGATGGGCGCGCAGAACGGCCAGCCCCCGATGCAGGGCGAGAGGCCCCAGGGCTTCATCGACTTCGACGCGCTGGTGAAGTCCGGCGTGATCAGCCAGGAGACCTGCGACAGCATCAAGGCCTACATGGACGAGCACAAGCCCGAGGGCAACGTGCCCACCGAGGGCAACGTGCCCACCGAGGGCAACGTGCCCACCGAGGGCAACGTGCCCACCGACGGCCAGGCGCCCGCCGCGGGCGAGGCTCCCGCGGACGGCGAGCAGCCCGACCTGCTTAAGGACCTGCTGGCGGACGGCGTGATCACCCAGGCCGAGTACGACGCCATCGCCGCCGCGCAGACCGCCGCATAGTGGCGCGCCGACAGCGCGAAAGTCCCCCTTGCCGGGGGACTTTTTTTCTGGTATGATGGAGGCATCCTACAAAGACGGGGGCTAGAGCATGGAAGTCGTCAAGACGATACTGCCGGTGGTCGTGATGCTGGCGATCGGCATGCTGTGCCGCGCGCGGGGGCTGATCTCCCGCGAGGGCGTGAACGCGCTCAAGAGCGTGGTGGTGAACATCGCGCTGCCGGCGGTGCTGCTGAACGCGTTTGCCACCACCCGCTACACGCCGATGGACATCGCCATCCCGCTGATGATGTTCGGGGTGTGCCTGGCGGCGTGGGCGCTGGGCAAGGTCGCGGCGCGGCTGTTGAAGCTGCCGTCGCGCTTCGTGCCCTTTCTGACCACGGGCTTCGAGGCCGGCATGCTGGGCTACGCGCTGTTCAACATGCTCTACGGCAGCGCGCGCACCGCGGAATTTGCCCGCGTGGACCTGGGCCAGGTTCTGTTCGTGTTCACGCTGTACAAGGTGCTGCTGGGCCTGTCGGGCAAGGAGCGGGCGGACCTCGGCGCGCTGGCGCGGGAGATGGCCTTCTCGCCGATCATCCTCGCGATCGCCTGCGGCGTGCTGCTGGGCGCGACGGGCCTGTATCAGGCGATGGTGCCCTCGGGGCTGGCGGGCGTGTTCGACGCCTGCGTCAATTTCGTCGCCGCGCCGACCAGCGCCATCATACTGCTGGCCATCGGCTACGACCTGGTGCTCTCGGACATCCCCTGGGCCGAGACGTTGAAGGTGGCGGGCGTGCGGCTGGTCATCATGCTGGCGCTTCGCATCGCGTTCCTGTGGGCGCTCAAATGGCTGTGGCCGGGCGCGGAGCTGACGCAGGCCGTGAACGTGATGTTCATACTGCCGCCGCCGTTCGTGCTGCCGGTGTTCGCCGACGACGCCGACCAGCGCGTGTACGTGTCCTCGGCGCTGTCGGTGTCCACGCTCGTGGCCATCGCGGGATTCGGGGTCCTGGCGCTGGCGGGATAAGGGGTTGCCTCAAAAGAATACCGGTGCATCCACACGGAGTAGGGGCGCCGATGCGGCGCCCGCCCCCGGCTGTTCCGGGTTCCACTCGCTGCCGCGCTGTATTGCGGAAGCAGAGATCGGATTCAGGCGGGCGGCGCATCGCCGCCCCTACAATTGAATACCCTTCGCATGCTTATGGTCATTCGCCCCGTGCCATCAGCCATATCATCAGCACGGTTACGTCGCCGGGGTTGATGCCGGGAATGCGGCTGGCCTGGCCGAGCGAGGCCGGGCGCTGGGCGTCCAGCTTTTGCCGCGCCTCGATGCGCAGCCCGGACATGTTCAAATAGTCCGCGTCCGGGGGCAGGGGCGTATCCTCCATCTTCAGGAAGCGCTGCCGGTCGGCCCGCTGGCGGGCGATGTAGCCCTCGTACTTCGCCTCGATCTCCAATTGCTCCTTCACGTCCGCGGGGTAGTCGGGCAGCTGGGGCTTTTCGGCGCGCAGGGCGTCGTAGGTGGCGTCCGGGCGGCGCAGCCTGTCCGTCAGCTTCATGTTCTCCAGCACTTGGCGGCCCTCGTCCGTCAGGCGCTTTTTTTCCAGCGCCTTCCTGTACCGCGCCTCGTCCGCGAGGCCGACCTCGCGGCCCTTCTCGGTCAGGCGCAGGTCCGCGTTGTCCTGCCGCAGCAGCAGCCGGTACTCCGCGCGGCTGGTCATCATGCGGTAGGGCTCGTCCACGCCCTTGGTCACCAGGTCGTCCACCAGCACGCCGATGTAGGCGTCCGCGCGGGTGAGCAGCATCGGCGCGCGCCCCTGCAGCCAGAGCGCGGCGTTGATGCCGGCGTACAGGCCCTGCGCGGCGGCCTCCTCGTAGCCGGAGGTGCCGTTGATCTGCCCGGCGCAGTAGAGCCCCTCGATGTGCCGCGCGGCGAAGGTCGCGGTCAGCTGGGTGGGGTCGATGCAGTCGTACTCGATGGCGTACGCCAGGCGCAACAGCCGCGCGTTTTCCAGCCCCGGGATCGAGGCGTAGATCTCGCGCTGCACGTCCTCGGGCATGCTGGTGGACATGCCCTGCGCGTACCACTCGACCGTATTGAGCCCCTCCGGCTCCATGAAGATCGGGTGCCGGTCCTTGTCCGAAAAGCGCACCACCTTGTCCTCGATCGACGGGCAGTAGCGCGCGCCTGTGCCGTGGATCGCGCCAGAGTACATCGGCGCGCGGTGCAGGTTGTTGAGGATGATCTCGTGGGTCCTGGGCGTGGTGTAGGTCAGGTAGCACATGGCGCGGTTGCGGAGCGTCGCCGGGTCCGTCATGAACGAGAACGGCACCACGGGCTCGTCGCCGTACTGCGGCTCCATCTTCGTAAAATCGATGGTGCGGCCGTCCAGCCGCGCGGGCGTGCCGGTCTTGAAGCGGCGGACGGAGAAGCCCAGGTCGATCAAATTCTGCGTCAGCGCGTTCGCGGCCAGCAGCCCCTGCGGCCCGCCGTTCCACGCGCACTCGCCGATGATGATGCGGCTGTTCAGGTACACGCCGCAGCAGGCGATCACGGCGCGGCAGGCCACGCGGCCGCCGGTGGTGGTCTCCACGCCCGCGACCTTGCCGCCCTCCACGATGATTTTGCTGACCTCGCACTGGCGCAGCACCAGGTTTTCGCAGTCGTCCACGGCCTTTCGCATGCGCAGCTGGTAGGCCTTCTTGTCGGCCTGCGCGCGCAGCGAGTGCACCGCGGGGCCCTTGCGGGTGTTCAGCATCCGCGACTGTATGAACACGTCGTCGATGGCGCGGCCCATCTCGCCGCCCAGCGCGTCCACCTCGCGCACCAGGTGGCCCTTGGCCGTGCCGCCGATGGACGGGTTGCAGGGCATCATCGCCAGCGCGTCCAAATTCAGCGTGGTCAGGAGCGTGTTCAGGCCCATGCGCGCGCAGGCCAGCGCGGCCTCGCAGCCCGCGTGGCCCGCCCCGATCACGACGACGTCAAAGGGTTCGGTTGTCAATGCGCTCACCTCTTTAGGTATTATACATGAGGGGATAGGGAATAGGCAATAGGGAAAAGGGAGAGTTGAGAGTTTAGAGTGGAGAGTTTAGAGTGGAGAGTGAAGAGCCGTAGGGACGCCATAATTGGCGTCCGCGGCGGCTGCCCTGTTCTCACTGTAGGGGCGGTGGGACCGCGCCCCGCGGCGTTGCGCCGCCCGCCCCCGCCGCCCCGCGGCGGCTGTTGCGTCTCACTGATGCCAGAGCCCTGAGAATTAACCCTTCTCGCGTTGACATCGCATTGTTTACGGTGATAAATTTATAGCCAGTGAGAAATTACGAGGAGTGAGGAGTTAGGAGTGAGGAGTTAGGAGTTGAGGATGCCTGAAAGAGCTATTCCTACTCCCTACTCCCTACTGCCTACTCCCTCAATCAAGAGGAGGCAAACCCAAATGAACATCCAATCCG
>CACYET010000015.1 GCA_902773515.1 uncultured Eubacteriales bacterium
TCGAGCTGCTGGGCGATCTGGACTTCGCCATCACGCTGGAGGAGCCGTTCGAGGCGTTCCTCGCCTGCATGACGGTGCCCGGCGCGTCGATCCCGCCTGCACGATCGGCACCGGCCCGTTCATACTGACGAGTTGGACGCCGGGCAGCGGCATGCTGCTCACGGCGAACGCGAACTGCTGGTCCGGCGCGCCCGCCTGCGCGGGCCTCGACCTGCGCTTCCTGGCGGACTCCGAGGCCGTGCGCAAGCTGTTTGAGCAGGGCGAGCTGGACATACTGGACCTGGACGAGCTGGGCAACTCCGCGGAGTTCTTCCTCCACGGCGACATCTACCGCGACCGGCTCCACGAGGTGCGGCAGATCGGCATCACCTATATCGCGCTGAACGAGACCGTGGCGCCGCTGGACGACGCGCGGGTGCGCAAGGCGCTGCAGCTGGCCCTGAACCGCACGATGCTGCTGGACGCGGTGTACAGCGGGCGCGGCACGGTGGAAAACGGCATCTTCCCGCACGGCCTGTACGGCTTCAACCCGGACCTTCCCGAGATCCCCCGCGACCCGGACGCGGCCAAAGCGCTACTGGAGGAGGCCGGCTGCGCGGACGGCTTTGACATGACCGTCTGCGTCAAGTCCACGTCGAACCAGTGGGAGTTCTCGCTGGTGAACATGGCCGTGGAGATGTGGAAGAAGATCGGCGTGCGCGCGGCGGTGGAGATATTGGACGAAAACGAGTTCATGCGCCTGCGCAAGACCGGGCAGCTGCCCTGCTACGCGGCCACCTGGACCGCGGACTACAACGACCCGGACAACTTCGCCTACACGTTCTTCGGCAACCGCGACAACACCGCGTACCGCAGCCTGTGCTACCCGAACATCGAGGTCATGCGGCGGGTGCGCGACGCGCGCACCATCTCCGATCCCCAGGCGCGCCTGGATGAGTATCGGGAATTGGAGAAGACCATCGTGCAGGACGACGCGGCCTGGATCCCGCTGTTCTCGCGCTATCGCTACTACGTCACCAGCGAGCGCGTGGACGGCTTCAGCGCGTCGTGGAACGGCTCGGTGAAGAACAACTACCGGCGCATGTCCGTCGGCGACTGATATTTTTGAAACACACACCTGTCGGAGGGTGAGAGGATGCGTTCGATTCGCGTAAAGATCACGGCGATCACCGTCGCCGCGATACTCACGGGTATACTGACTGTGTTTGCGGCGTGCTTTACAACGATCCGTGCCGAGAACGACCGAAGGTCGGTCGAGACCATGAACCTGATCGCTCAGGACACGGAGAAATCGCTGGAAAAGTACATTGAAAGCATCGAACAGTCGGTGGAAATGGCGGCCAACATCAGCAGCGATCTGTTGGACGGAGTGGTGCTGGTGGAGTGCGGCGTCGCAGGCAGCGAGGCCGGCAATCCGCGCGCGCCCGAGCAGGTGAAGCGCCTGGACGCCTATCTCGCCCGCTACTGCTCCGGCATCCAGGAGGCCTTCCGGAGCGTCGCCAGCCACACGAACGGCATCGTCACATATTACTACTGCATCAGCCCCGACATCAGCGAAACGGAACACGGCTTCTTCTACTCCAAGGTGGGCAAGACCGGCTTTGACGAGCAGCCGCCGCTGGACGCGCGCGAGCTGGACCCCAACGACATCGAGCACACCACCTGGTATTACACCCCCATCGAGCGCGGGCGCCCCTCCTGGATCGGCCCGTATTCGGCGCACTTCCTCAATGAAATGTGGACCTATTCCTACATCGTGCCCATCTACAAGGCGGGCGCGTTCATCGGCGTGCTCGGCATGGACATCCCCTTTGACACGCTCGTGGAGCAGGTGAAGAACATCCGCGTGTTCGACACCGGCTTCGCCTGCCTCTACACCGCCGACGGCGACGTGCTCTACCACCCGGACTTTGAAAACGCCGCTTCGCCCAAGGTCATCGGGACGCCGGGCCTGGAAGGGCTGACGCAGCGGGAGAGCAACGGCGACGAGCTGATCCGCTACGAGTATCACGGCGAAAAGCGCCAGCTGTCGTTCACGACGCTCTCCAACGGCATGAAGCTGATCGTCACCGCGCCGGTCTCGGAGGTCAACGCCTCCTGGACGGACCTGTTGCGCATCATAGTGCCGCTGGTGGCGGTGATCGCCGTGCTCTACGCGCTGCTGATCATGTTCGTGATGCGCTTCGTCACGCGCCCGCTGCAGCGCCTCACCGAGGCCTCGCAACGCCTGGCCTCCGGGGACTACAACGTGGATCTGCACTACGGCGGCCACGACGAGGTCGGCGTGCTGACCGGCGCGTTCATGCGCATGCGCGACCAGCAGAAGCGCTCGTTCGACGATTTGAACCGCCAGGTGAGCATCGACGCGCTGACGGGCCTGCCGAACCTGCGCACCTTCCTGCGCCAGGCGGACGAGGAGCGCGAGGCCATGCGCAGGGCCGGACAGAAGCCGGTGCTCGCGTACTTCAACCTGCTGGGCATGAAGCAGTACAACCGCCGCAACAGCTTCGACGAGGGCGACCGGCTGATCTGCGACGTGGCGAAGGCCATCTCGCGCGTGTTCGAGGGCCACAGCTACAGCCACTTCGGCCAGGACCGCTTCGCCGCCCTGACCGACGAGGCGCACCTGGACAGCCAGCTGCAGGCGCTGTATGAGGCGTGCCGCAACGCCAACGACGGCAACTCCCTGCCCATCCGCGCGGGCATCTATCCCGACGCGCTGGAGGACGTGAACATCACCGTCGCGTGCGACCGCGCCAAGTTTGCCTGCGACCAGTATCGCGGCGCGTTCATTTCCGGCAGCAACCGCTACGACGCCGGGATGCTCCGCCAGGCGGAGGACCGCCGCTACGTGATCGACAACCTGGATCGGGCGCTCTCCGAGGGCTGGATCAAGGTGTACTACCAGGCCATCATCCGCGCCGCGGACGCCAAGGTGTGCGACGAGGAGGCCCTCTCGCGCTGGATCGACCCCGAGCGCGGCTTCCTGTCGCCCGCGGCCTTCATCCCCGCGCTGGAGGAGGCCAAGCTGATCTACAAGCTGGACCTGTACGTGGTCGAGCGCGTGCTGGAGAAGATGAAGCGCCAGGCCGAGGCGGGCCTCTACGTGGTGCCGCAGTCGGTGAACCTCTCCCGCAACGACTTTGACGCCTGCGACATCGTCGAGGAGATCCGCCGCCGCGTGGACGACGCCGGCATCGACCGCTCGATGATCACCATCGAGATCACCGAGAGCGTCGTCGGCAGCGACTTCGACTTCATGAAGAAGCAGGTGGAGCGCTTCCAGGCGCTGGGCTTCCAGGTGTGGATGGACGACTTTGGCAGCGGCTATTCGTCGCTGGACGTGCTGCAGAGCATCCACTTCGACCTGATCAAGTTCGACATGCGCTTCATGGAGCGCTTCGAGAGCGGCGACGAGGGCAGGATCATCCTCACCGAGCTGACCCGCATGGCCAGCGGCCTGGGCGTGGAGACCGTCTGCGAGGGCGTGGAGCACGAGGAGCAGGTGGACTTCCTGCGCGAGATCGGCTGCACGAAGATCCAGGGCTACTACTACGGCAAGCCCATCTCCTTCGAGGACATACTGGCCAGGTACAAGAGCGGCGTGGACCTGCGCTTTGAAAACCCGGCGGAGGCGGAGTACTATACCGCCATCGGCCGCATCAACCTGTACGACATGGCCGCGCTCGTCAACGAGGACGACGAATCGCTGCGCCGCTACTTCGACACGCTGCCTACGGCCATCATCGAGGTCAACGGCACCTGCGTGTCCTACACCCGCACCAACCGGTCGTACCGCAGCTTCGTCAAGCAGTTCTTCGGCCAGGAGAAGCTGGACGAGGAGTCGGATTTCGCCAAGATGCCGGACGTGCCCGGCTACAGCTTCATGGCCGCGGTGATGCGCTGCAGCCGCGACGGCAACCGCGCCATCGTGGACGAGCGCTTTGGCGACTGCACCGTGCACTCGATGCTGCGCCGCGTGGCCGTCAACCCCGTCACGGGCACGGTGGCCGTGGCCGTGGCCGTGCTGGCCATCGTGAAGGACAGCGACGAGCCGAACATGACCTACGCCCACATCGCCCGCGCGCTGTCGGCGGACTACGTGTACCTCTACTACGTGAACCTGGAGACGGAGAGCTTCATCGAGTACAGCCCCAACGCCGCCCACGAGGACCTGGCGATGGAGCGCCGCGGTGAGAACTTCTTTGAATCCGCCCGCAATGACGCGCTGGATCACGTCTACAAGGACGACCAGGAGGACCTGGTCAAGGCCTTCCACAAGGAGACCTTCGTCCGCGAGCTGGACGAGCACGGCGCCTTCGTGCTGAACTACCGCCTGATGATCGAGGGCCAGCCCGTCTACGTGAGCATGAAGGCCGTGCGCATGCAGGGCGACCGCGAGCACATCATCATCGGCGTCAACAACGTGGACGCGCAGATGCGCCAGAAGGAGGCACTCGCCCGCATCCAGGCCGAGCAGACCACCTACAATCGCATCAACGCCCTGTCGCAGGACTACATCTGCATCTACACGGTGGACCCGGCCACCGGCCACTACTACGAATACACCGCCACCAACGATTACGCCGGCCTCGGCCTGGCCAAGGAGGGCGACGACTTCTTCGCCACGGCCCGCAGGGAGAGCGTGCGCCACGTCTACCCGGACGACATCGAGAAGTTCCAGACGCTGTTGACGCTCGAGCGCGTGATGGACGAGATCCGCCGCAGCGGCATGTTCTCGCTGCAATACCGGATGATCCTGGACGGCGAGCCGACCTACGTGGGCGTCAAGGCCGCGATGATCGAGGAGAAGGACGGCCCGCAGCTGATCCTCGGCGTGAACAACATCGACGCCCAGGTGCGCCGCGAGCAGGACTACGAGCGCAAGCTGGCGGCGGCGCGCAGCCGCGCGAACCTCGACACGCTGACGGGCGTCAGGAACCGCACCGCCTACGACAGCATGTCCGAAACGCTGGCGCGACAGATCGCGGGCGGCCAGGCCGTGCGCTACGCCATCGCGCTCTGCCGCGTCGTGGACCTCGAGCGCGTGAACGAGGAGCGCGGCCACGAGGCGGGCGACCAGATGATCCGAGACACCTGCGCCATCATCTGCAACACGTTCAAGCACAGCCCGGTGTTCCGCGTGGCGGGGGACCAGTTCGCCGCCATCGCGCAGGGCCACGACTATGAATACATCGACGAGCTGTTGGCGGAGATCGAACGCATCAACCGAGAGAACAGCCAGCACGACGGCGTGATCATCGCCTGCGGCATGGCGAAGTACGAGGGCTCCGGCAGCGTGGCCTCCGTGTTCGAGCGCGCCGACGCCCTGTGCCGGGGCAACCGGCGCTGACGCCCGGGGAGGGCAAAGCATGAAGGCGACCTTCTTCGGCACGACGACGCTGCTCTTTGACGACGGCGCGGACCAGGTGTTGTTCGACGCGCACTTCACGCGGCCGTCTCTGCCGCGCTACATCTTCGGCAGCGCCTCGACCGACGAGGCGACGGCCGGGGCGCTGCTGGACGCGCACCGCGTGGACCGCCTGCGGGCGATCTTCATCTCCCATTCCCACCACGACCACGTGATGGACATGCCCTTCGTGGCGAACCGCACCGGCGCGACGGTGTACGGAAGCCCCTCCGCGCTGAACGTGGCGCGGGGCGGGGGCGTTTCGGAGGACAGGCTCGAGGCGTTTCGCGGCGGCGAGACCTTTGCCGTCGGGAGCTACGAGGTCACGGTGCTGCCGTCCTTGCACTCCAAGCCGACGATCCTCAACAACGACCTCGGCCAGACCATCGACGCGCCGCTTGCCCAGCCCGCGCGCCTGCGCGACTATAAAGAGGGTGGCTCGTTCGACTTCCTGGTGAAGGCGCGCGGTGTGACCGCGCTGATCCGCCCCAGCTTCAACTACATCGAGGGCCAGCTGGACGGCGTTCGCGCGGACGTGCTGTTCCTGGGCATCGCGAAGCTGGCGAAGGCCGACGAGGAGACCGAGCGCCGCTTCTTTGCCGAGACGGTGGAGAAGGTCGGGCCGCGGCTCGTCATCCCGCTGCACTGGGACAACTTCTTCTCCCCGCTGGACAGGCCCGCCCGGGGCATGCCGCACGTGATCGAGCGGACCGAGCTGGCCTTCTTCCGGCTCGTGAAATACTGCGAGGCGCACGGCGTCGACTGCCTCGTGCAGCTCCCCCGGACGAGCGTCGAATTGTGACCACCTGATTATAGGCAGTAAAAACCCCTGAAAACTGTTGTTTTCAGGGGTTTTTTACTGACTTTTTCTACCCGATCATGATCTTCTCCTCCGGGTATTTCGACAGCTTCCGGGCGCTGCCCTGCTTCCGGGCGAGCGCGATGGCCAGCGTCAGCGGGCCGATGCGCCCCAGGAACATCATCGGCAGCAGCACGGCGCGGCTGGCGGGCCGCAAATTGGGCGTGCCGACGGCGGACACGCCGACCGTGCCCATCGCGCTGGACGCCTCGAACATCACGTCGGACAGCGCGAATCGCCCGTCCTCGATCAGCGACACGGCCAGCGACCCGACGATGAGCATCGCCATGAACAGCGCGACCACGGCCAGCGCCCGGCGCGCTACGTTGCCCGACAGGCGGCGGCGCGCGATGTTCACCTCGCCCTCGCCCTTCACGACGCTGAGCATCAAAAGCGCGAACACGGCCACAGTCGTGGTCTTCATGCCGCCGCCGGTGGAGGCAGGGGAGGCCCCGATCATCATCAGCAGGCAGCTGAACAGCTTGGAGCCGTCCTTCAGCCGCGACAGGTCGATGGAGTTGAAGCCCGCCGTGCGCATCGTCACGGACTGGAAAAAGGCGTTCATCACCTTGTCGCCCGCGCCGAGCGGGGCCAGCGTGCCCGCGCCCCTCCACTCCGCGAGCAGGTAGAACAGCGTCCCGGCGACGAGCAGCAGCGGCGTCAGCATCAGCACGATGCGCGCGTGCAGCGTCAGCCCCCGAAAGCCATGCCGGTTGCGCAGCGCCTCCAGGATCACCGAAAAGCCCAGGCCGCCCAGCACGATCAGCAGCGCCACCGTCAGAAGCACCAGCGGGTCGTGGGCGAAGGCCGTCAGGCTGGAGAAGCCGCCGAACAGGTCAAAGCCCGCGTTGCAGAACGCGCTGACGGCGTGAAACAGCGCCATCCACAGCCCGCGCCGAAGCCCGAACATCGGGATGAAGCGGACGGACAGCAGCGCCGCGCCGATCAGTTCGATGCCCAGCGCCAGCAGAAGGTACAGCCGCGTCACGCCCGACAGGTCGGAAAGCGACGCGCCGTTCATCGACTCGCGGATCAGCATGCGGCCCTTCAGCGAGATGCGCCGCCCGAGCATCACCATGATCATCGTCGCGAACGCCATGAAGCCCAGGCCGCCGACCTCGATCAGCCCCATCAGCACCACCTGCCCGAACACGGAGAAGGTCGTGCCGGTGTCCACCGCCACCAGCCCCGTGACGCACACCGCCGACGTGGCTGTGAACAGGCTGTCGAACAGGCCCACGCTGCGGCCGCTCTTGGAGGACACGGGCAGCGCGAGCAGGACGGTCCCCGCGAGGATGATCGCCAGAAAGCCCAGCACCAGCAGGCTCTCCGCGCCGAGCTTGCGCTCGCGCCCGCCCGCCCTGCGAAATTGGATCACTGCGATTCCTCCGATGGCCGGTCGATCCGAAGCATCCTGTAGCCGATGCCGATGTGCGTCTGGATGTAGGGCTGCGCGCCGCCGTCGGATTGCAGCTTCTTGCGCAGCATCGCCATGAACACGCGCAGCGAGCCGACGTCCGAGGCGGTGTAGCTGCCCCAGATCTCCTTGAGGATGTAGTTGTGCGTCAGCACCTTGCCGGTGTTCTTCGCCAGCAGGCACAGCAGCTTGTACTCGATGGGCGTCAGGTGGATCTCGCTGCCCGCCATGTAGGCGCAGCCCGCGGCGTAGTCGATCTGCAGCCCGCCGTTTTCGTAGATCGGGGTCTCGCCGCCCGCCGCCTGCTGCTCGGCGTGCACGCGGCGCAGCGCCACGCGCAGGCGCGCCAGCAATTCGTCCACCGAGAAGGGCTTGGTCAGGTAGTCGTCCGCGCCTGCGTCCAGCGCCTCCACCTTGTCGGCGTCCTCGGCGCGTGCGGAGATGACGATGATGGGCATGCTCGACCAGCCGCGCACCTTGCGGATGATGTCCACACCCTCCATGTCCGGAAGGCCCAGGTCCAGCAGCATCACCTCCGGCTGGTGGGTCGTCACCTCCATCAGCGCCTCCGACCCGTTGCGGGCCAGGTGGTACTGGTAGCCCTGCGTGTCCAGCGTCACCGCCATCAGGTTGCGCACGGCGGCGTCGTCCTCCACGACGAGGATCATCGGCTTATTGCTCATTTTCAATCACCTCCGCGATCGGCAGCGTGAACTCGAAGCGCGCCCCGTGGGGCTTCAGGTTTTCCGCGCGGATCTCCCCGCCGTGGGCCTGCACGATGGACCGGCACAGCGCCAGCCCCAGGCCGATGCCCCGGCGGCTGTCGGGCGAGCGCTTGACGCCCGTGTAGAACATGTCGAACACCTTGTCCTCATCCCCCTCGGGCACGCCCTGGCCGTCGTCCTCCACGCGGATGCGCGCCCACTCGCCGTCGCGCTTCGCGCCGATGACGATGTGCGCGCCCTCGGGCGTGTACTTCACGGCGTTGTTCAGCAGGTTGATCAGCACCTGCACGATCAGCGCGGCGTCCATCTTCACCATCAGCAGGTCGTTTTCGATGGCGGTCGATATCTGCCGCTTCGAGGCGTTGCGGTCCAGGTGGCGCAGCGCCTCTTCCACGGCCTCGGTGATCAGCTCGGACTGCAGATGCAGCGCGATCGTGCCGTTCTCCGTGCGCGTGATCATCAGGAGGTTCTCCACCAGCCCGTTCAGCCAGATGGCGTCGTCGTAGATCGACGCGTACAGCGCCTGCCGGTGCGCCTCGTCCAGCTGGCCCATGTTCTCCATCAGCAGCGCGGCGTTGCCGGAAATGCTGGTCAGCGGTGTGCGCAGGTCGTGGGAGATCGAGCGCAGCAGGTTCGCCCGCAGCGCCTCCTGGCGCGCGCTCTCCTCCACGCGCTGCTTCTCGCGGGTCATGTGGTCCTTTTCCAGCGCCAGCGCGCACTCGTCCAGGATCGATATCATCAGGTTCTTGCGGTATTCGTCGATCGGCGGCGCGTTGTCCGCGCGGATGCCGACGACGGCCCAGACCTTGCGGCCGCTGCGGATGGCCATGTACAGGCAGTGCGCCTCGGAGAAGGTGCGGGTCGTGCGCCCGGCGTGCACGGCGTTCTGGGCCACCCACTCGGGGATCGCGCGCTCCCACTGGATGTCGATGCCCTCGAAGCCGCCGTCCTGCTCCACCTCGTGCAGCTCTGGTCGGCCCATGCCGTCCGCGTCCACCGGGTAGAGCAGCACGCTGTGCTCCAGCAGCCGGCTCAGCTGGTTTTGCAGCACCGCCAGGATCGCCTCGCGGTCCTCGGCCTTTTGCAGCAGCTGGCTGGTGGACAGCAGCACCTCCGTCTGGTAGGCCTTGTTGGCCGTCTGGATCGACTGCGCCTTGATGCGGCTGGTCAGGGAGCTGGAGAGCAGCGCCACGGCGAACATGACCGCAAACGTGGCGAAGTAGTCCGGGCTGGAGTGCAGCGACAGGTACGGCTCCGTGAAGAAGAAGTTGAACACCAGCACCGACAGCAGCGACGACAGCAGGCTGTACAGGTAGCCCGTCGTCCATAGCGACACCGCCATCACGCCCAGCAGGTACACCAGCACCACGTTCGTGATGGCCAGGCCGATGCCCTTGAACAAAAAGCCCATGCCGGTGGAGACGGCCAGGATCAGCGCGGTCTTGGCCAGGTCTGCGGCGGAGAAGCGCTCGCGGCGCAGGAAGCGGAACAGGCTGAAGCGCGTGGGGTCCGCCGTCAGCTGGTTGGGCACGATGATGATCTCGACGTCCGGCGCGAGCTCGTTCAGGCGCGACATCAGCGTTTCCTTCCGCGCAAAGAGGCTGCGCCGCCCGGGGCTCTTGCCCAGCACGATCTTCGTGATGCCGCTCACGCGGGCGTACTGCGCGATGGCCGTCGCGGGGTCGTCGCCGTAAATCGTCGTGAGCGTCGCGCCGCTGCGCTCCGCCAGGCCCAGGTGGTCGCGCACGGCCTTGGCCTCGGCCTCGTCGCGCGTCTCCGTGTTTTCGACGTAGAGGGCGATCAGCTCGGCGTGTATCGCGCCCGCGAGGGCCACGGCGCGGCGAATGACGTCGATGTTGGTCGGCGACGCGGAGATGCAAACCAGTATGCGCTCGCGCCCGGCCTTGGCTTTCTCCACGCGCTCCGCCCCCTTATTTTATTAATCTTATTTATTATACCACACAACCCGTAAAGAGGACAATAAAACATTATACACGGCATTAAAACCGCATAAAGATGCGTCAAGCGGGCTTTTGGGCTTAATGCGGCTTTAATGCGACGCAAAAAGGCTTAATGGCACGTTCATGCGAAAGCTGCTACACTGATAGTACCAAAAGGGCACGGTCGACGGAGGCGCTTATGAAGAACATACTCTTGATCGGTCTCGGGCGGTTCGGCCGGCACATGGCGCAAAAGCTGCACGACATCAACAACCAGGTGCTCGCCATCGACAAGGACGAGCGCAAGGTGCAGGACGCGATGGGCTACGTGACCAACGCGGAGATCGGCGACGCCACGGACCCGGCGCTGATCGAATCCCTGGGCGTCCGGGACTTCGACCTCTGCGTGGTGACGATGGGGCACGATTTGCAGGCCTCGCTGGAGATCACGGCGCTATTGAAGAAGCACGGGGCGTCCTTCGTGCTGACGCGGGCCTCGCGCGACGCGCACGTCCAATTCCTGCTGGCGTGCGGCGCGGACGAGGTCATCTACCCCGAGAAGCAGGTGGCGGACTGGGCCGCCGTGCGCTACGGCAGCAACCACATCTTCGACTACATCCGCCTGTCCACGGACCACGCCATCTATGAGACGGCGATCCCGGACGCGTGGATCGGCCACACGGTGGTGGACCTCGCCGTTCGCCAGCGGTACCGCCTGAACATACTCGCCATTCGCAAGAACGGCCAGGTGGAGCCGCTGCCCGGCCCGAACCATCAGTTCAGCCGCGACGAGCGCATCATATTGCTGGGCGGCGAAAGGGACGTGCAGAAATTCCTGAAGTTTTAGCTGTTACACACCTGAAAGGCACATATGGAAGGGTGGGTTGAACATGACGAATTTCCTTCTCGCGATCGGCCTGATCGCGGCCCTGGCCTACGGCTACTGGCTGATGGCGCGGCTGGACCGCTTCATCTCGCAGGAGAACGGCGCGAAGGCGGCCCCCGCCGGGCACTGGGACGCGATGCAGCGGGCATGGACCCAGTCGAAGAAGCGCCTCGCCGCGCTGCTTCCGGCCCCGCGCGCCTCCGGCGCGGACCCCGCGGAATCGCATACGCACTTCGCGATCTGAATGGATTGATTTAAACGGAAAGAAAAAGATCCTTCTCTGCGCTCAGGATGACAGGCTGATGGTCAGCCGACGTTGTCATCCTGAACGAAGTGAAGGATCTTTTCATTCGGTATGGTTTTCCCGCACAACAATCCCGGCCTCTTTTGAGCGGCGCGCCAGCTCCGTCACGTCCACGCGGGCCGTCATCGAGGTCGAGCACATGCAGTCCTCGGTGAAGTGGCGATAGACGCCCCGGCGGTAGTATCGCTCCGTGTCGATGATCCGATAATTGTCCATATTCTCCTCCCGAGCTTCGCTTCGCGATGGTCTGTCTACGCATTATACCACATGCCGCGCGAAAAGTCTCCCATGATTATCGGCTCCAGTCCCGACGGAGCCCGAAAGAATCAACGGTCATTTAACGCTGCGTCCGCGGCGGAGGGCGGGCGCGTCCTTGACAAGACGACGATTGTTGCTATAATAAAGTAGTGATTGCCGGACCGGGGCCGCCGAAGCGGAAGAGGCGCGCGGGTCCGGTTGCGAATGGGAGGAAGACATCCATGAAAAACAACTCCGTCAAGACCATCGTCGCCATCGGCATCGGCGCCGCGCTGTTCTTTGTGCTGGGCCGCTTCGTGGCGATTCCCAGCCCCGTGCCCAACACGAATATCTCCATCCAGTACGGCCTGCTGGCGTTCATGGCCGCGATGTTCGGCCCGGCGGCCGGCGCACTGATCGGCCTGATCGGCCACGCGCTGATCGACTTCAGCTACGGCTGGGGCATCTGGTGGAGCTGGGTGATCGCGTCCGCCGTGTTCGGCCTGCTGATCGGCCTGGTGTCCAAGCGCCTGAGCATCGCCGACGGCGTGTTCGGCAAGAAGGACATCGTCACCTTCAACATTTTCCAGCTGGTCGCCCACGCCATCGCCTGGGGCGTCATCGCCCCGGTGCTGGACATCGTGATGTACGCCGAGCCGGCGAACAAGGTGTTCATGCAGGGCCTGGTGGGCGGCCTGTCCAACATCGTCACCACCGCCATCGTGGGCACGCTGCTGTGCGTGGCCTACGCCAGCGCCCGTCCGAAGAAGGGCAGCCTGAAGCAGGAAAAATAACCCATGTGATTCCCGGTCTGGGGCTGTCTCAGAACGCATGGACATGCGCGTTGCATGGCAAATGTAGGGGCGGCGATGCGCCGCCCGCCCGGCGGTTCGATGCGATTCGTACAGGGCGGGCGCCGCATCGGCGCCCCTACGGGTGCTTTATACGGCGTTTTTTACGCACTGAGCCAGTCCCCTGATTGGGTTGAGACGCTTTCAACGGAGTGACGCGCCATGCGGGACGAGATCATACGCTTCGAGCACTTCGGCTTCCAGTACAACGCCCAGTCCGAGCCCACGCTGCACGACATCAACTTCAGCGTGCGCCGGGGCGAGAAGGTGCTCGTCTGCGGCCCCTCCGGCTGCGGCAAGAGCACGCTGGCCCACTGCATCAACGGCCTGATCCCCTTCTCCTACCGGGGCGAGCGCACCGGCAGCCTGACGATCGCGGGGAAGACGGCGGACGCGCTGGGCCTGTTTGGCATCTCGCGCCACGTGGGCACCGTGTTGCAGGATTCCGACGACCAGTTCATCGGCCTCACCGTGGCCGAGGACATCGCCTTCGCGCTGGAGAACGACTGCGTGGCCGATCCGGCGCTGCACGAGCGCACGGCCCGCGCGGCGGCGCTGGTGGGCATCGACGAGGGCCACATGCGCCACGCCCCGGACGAGCTGTCCGGCGGGCAGAAGCAGCGCGTGGCGCTGGCGGGCGTGATGGTGGAGAGCGTGGACCTGCTGCTGTTCGACGAGCCGCTGGCGAACCTGGACCCGGCGACCGGCAAGGCCGCCATCGAGATGATCGACGATCTGCAAAAATCCACCGGCGCGGCGGTGGTGATCATCGAGCACCGGCTGGAGGACGCGCTGCACCGGGACGTGGACCGCGTGGTGCTGATGGGCGAGGGACGCATCCTGATGGACGTGTCGCCGGACGAGCTGCTCTGCGGAGACGCGCTCGTGAAGAGCGGCATCCGCGAACCGCTGTACGTCACCGCGCTGCGCTACGCCGGGGTGAAGCTGACGCCGGACATGGCCCCGCGGAACATCGCCGCGCTTCGGCTCAATGAGGCCGACCGCGAGAAGGTACGCGCCTGGTACCGGGAGCAGCCGGAGGAAGCGCCGGGCGAAGAAGCGCCGGTGCTGCTGGAGGCGGAGCACATCCGCTTTGCCTACGCCGGCGGGCACGAGGCGCTTCGCGACGTGAGCCTTCGGCTGCGCCGGGGCGAACTGGTTGCCATCGTCGGCACGAACGGCGCGGGGAAGTCCACGTTTTCCAAGGTCGTGTGCGGCTTCGAGGTCCAGCGGGAGGGCGCGCTGCGCCTGGAGGGAGAGGACCTCAACGCGCTGTCGATCAAGCAGCGCGCGGAGAGTATCGGCTACGTGATGCAGAACCCGAACCAGATGATCTCGCAGGTGATGATCTTCGACGAGGTGGCGCTGGGCCTGCGCACGCGCGGCGTCCCCGAGGACGAGGTGAAGGCGCGCGTGGAGGCGGCGCTCAAGACCTGCGGCCTCTGGCCATTTCGCAGCTGGCCGGTCTCGGCGCTCTCGTTCGGGCAGAAGAAGCGCGTCACGATCGCGTCGATCCTGGTGCTGCGGCCCAGGATACTGATCCTCGACGAGCCCACCGCGGGCCAGGACTTCCGCCACTACACCGAGATCATGGAGTTTTTGCGCGATCTGAGCGCGCAGGGCTACACCGTGGTGATGATCACCCACGACATGCACCTGATGCTGGAGTACGCCGGGCGGGCGCTGGTGTTCAGCGGGGGCGAGCTGATCGCGGACGACGCCTGCGCCGCCGTGCTCACCGACCCGGCGCTCATCGAGCGCGCGAGCCTGAAGGAGACCAGCCTCTACGCGCTGGCCGTGATGTGCGGCATCGAGGACGGGCGCGGCTTCGTGCGCCGGTTCATCGCCCACGAGAGGGAGGCGGTGCGGCCGTGAGGAACCTGTTCAACTACATCGACCGGCCGTCGCCGATCCACCGGCTCACCGGGGCCACCAAGCTGGTGTGCCTGCTGCTGTGGAGCTTCGCGGCCATGCTGACCTACGATACGCGGCTGCTGGCGCTGCTGCCGCTGTTGAGCATGGGCCTGTTCATGCTCTCGCGGATCCGCCTGCGCGACGTGCGCTTCATGCTGGGCTTCACGGCGGTGTTCATGGTGCTGAACAACCTGCTGGTGTTCCTGTTCTCGCCGCAGCACGGCGTGACGCTCTTCGGCACGCGCCACGAGCTGTTCAGCCTGGGCGGGCGCTACGTGGTCACGGCGGAGCAGCTGTTCTACCACCTGAACCTCGTGCTGAAGTACCTGGCGTCCATCCCCATCGTGCTGCTGTTCGTGTGCACCACCAACCCCAGCGAGTTCGCGGCCTCGCTGAACCGCGTCGGGGTGAAGTACTCGGTGGCCTACTCGGTGGCGCTGGCCCTGCGCTACATCCCGGACATCCAGCGCGAGTACCACGACATATCGCAGGCCCAGCAGGCGCGGGGCATCGAGATGACCCGCCGCCAGAGCCTGTTCAAGCGCCTCAGGAGCGCCGCGGCGATCCTGATCCCGCTGATCCTCTCCAGCATGGACCGGATCGAGACGATCTCCAACGCCATGTCGCTGCGCGGCTTCGGCAAGAACAAGAAGCGCACCTGGTACATGGGGCGGCGCTTCACCGGCTGGGATTTCGCGGCGATGGCGCTGTGCCTGGCGCTGCTGCTGGCGGCGCTCGCGCTGAACCGGATCAACGGCGGCCGCTTCTGGAACCCGTTTGCCGCGTGAGCGGCGCGAACATCACGACGATTGTACAGATGGGAGCAATGACAGACCTATGAGAACAGTGGTGGCCAAGTTCGGCGGGACCTCCCTGGCCGACGCGGGGCAGTTTCAGAAGATTCGCGCGATCGTGGAGGCGGACCCCGGGCGGCGCTTCATCGTGGCCTCCGCGCCGGGCAAGCGCTTCGATGCGGACGAGAAGGTGACGGACCTGCTGCTGCGCTGCTACGACCAGGCCGCGGCGGGGGAGCCCTTCGAGGGCACGCTCGCGCGCGTGGACGGGCGCTTCCGGGACATCGCCGAGGGCCTCGGGCTGGATTTTCCGCTGTCGGAGGAGATCGCCGCGCTTCGGGAATACCTCGCGGGCGAACCCGAGCGCGACTTCGTGCTCAGCCGCGGCGAATACCTGAACGCGCGCCTGCTGGCCGCGTACCTGGGATTTACGTTCGTGGACCCGGAGTGGTGCGTGTGCTTCGATGCCGACGGCAAGCTGGACGCGGCGCTGACCCGGCGCACGATGGGCGCGTCGCTGCGGCCGCTTCAGAACGCGGTGATCGCCGGCTTCTACGGCGCGGACATGACCGGGCGCGTGCGCACGCTGCCGCGCGGCGGCAGCGACGTGACCGGCAGCCTGGCCGCCGCGGCCATCGGCGCGGACCTGTACGAGAACTGGACGGACGTGTCGGGCCTGCTGGCCGCCGACCCGCACATCGTGCCGAACCCGCGCACCGTGCGCTACGTCAGCTACCGCGAGCTGCGCACGCTGTCCTACATGGGCGCGTCGGTGCTGCACACGGACGCGGTGCTGCCCGTGTCGGACATGGACATCCCCATCAACATCCGCAACACCGACCGGCCCCAGGACGCGGGCACCACCATCGTGCGGCGGCTGCCGAAGGGCGAGACGAAGGAGCCCATCATCGGCGTGGCGGGCCGCGTGGGCATGTCGGTGATCCAGGTGGAGAAGGTGATGGTGTCGGACGAGTCCGGCTTCACCGCCGTGATGCTGGACATCCTGAAGAACCGCCGCCTGCCGTTCGAGCAATGCCTGACGGGCATCGACACCGTCACGCTGGTCATCCGCAGCGACCTGCTGGCCCCCTGCAAGGACGACCTGTTCGCCGAGATCCGCGAAAAGCTGAACCCGGACTACCTGGGCCTGACGGAGCGCCTGTCGATGATCGCCGTGATCGGCGAGAAGGGCACCGAGACCTGCGACGCCAACGTGCGCGTGCTCCAGGCGCTGATGAACGCCGGCATGCCCATCAGCACCATCAACCAGGGCGCGGGCAAGCTGAACCTGCTCATCGGCGTGCCCGAGGACAAGTACGAGGAGGCCGTTCGGGCGATCTATGAGACGATCGATGAGGGGGAGTAGGAGACGGGGGAAGATCCTTCGCTTCGCTCAGGATGACAGGCTCGCGCAAACCGCAGCGTTGTCATCCTGAGCGCAGCGAAGGATCTTTAAT
>CACYET010000016.1:0-2211 GCA_902773515.1 uncultured Eubacteriales bacterium
GAGACCGCCGAGGACAACATCGACGAGACCGCCGACGACAACGCCGACGAGACCGCCGAGGACAACGCCGACGAGGCTACCGACGACAACGCCGACGAGACCGCCGAGGACAACGCCGACGAGACCGCCGAGGATAACACCGACGAGACCGCCGAGGACAACGCCGACGAGACCGCCGAGGACAACATCGACGAGACCGCCGAGGACAACGCCGACGAGACCGCCGAGGACATTGGCGATGAGCCGGCGCACTTCGTGTACGGCGACGAGGCTGTGACGCCCGTCGAGGACACCTCCGACTCCGTTGGGCTGGACATTGAGACGGAATCGGTCCCGACCGAGGACTTCGCCTTCGAGGCCGACGCCTTCTCCGTGTACGCCGTGGTGGTCACCGAGACCATCGAGACCCGCTACATCGCCGCCGACGGCCAGAGCTTCATCATCTCCGTGGGCTACGGCCCCGAGGCCGAGATCCCCGCGAACGCAGAGCTGGCCGTGGAGGAGATCCCCCAGGGCAGCGAGGCGTGGGAGAGCTACTGCGGCGCTTCCATGGCGGCTATGAACAGCGGCAACGACAGCATGATCCGCTTCGCCCGGTTCTTCGACATCGAGATCATGTCCGAGGGCCAGAAGATCGAGCCCGCCGCGCCGGTGGAGGTCAAGATCACCTATGACGCCCCGGTGGAGGTGACCGGGGACGCGAAGCTGTCCGTGGTGCACTTCGCCGACGCGGGCACCGAGGTCATCGACAGCCTGGCCCTGAACGACGAAGCCACCGAGATCACCTATCAGCAGGCGAGCTTCTCCGTCACGGGCACGATCGTGACCGGGAATCCGGACAACGGGGAACACTACGCGCTGGTGATTCTCCACGAGGGCGAGTACTATGTCGTGGAGAACGACGGCGTGCTGACCAGGATCAGCGCAGAGAACATCGAGTTCAATGGCGATGGTTCGGTCAAGACCGTCAAGATGGCCAATCCCCTCAGCTGGACATACAAGGATCTGTCCAACAACGGAAACGGGTGCATCTATCACGACACCACCGCGAGAGCTTATGACTATCCGGGCTCGAGCTTGCCCAAGGCCTATGTGCATCGCTACCTGTCGGTGGATGAGAATGACGGATACTATGATATCGATGACGATAAAGATACAAATGTGTGGACTGTGTATAATGCATATGGCAATAATTGTCTGGTTCTTCAGTATAATCCGGACAGCCATAAGATCAACCACTATGACAGGTACCTGGGCGTGGGACAGAACAGCGACGGCGTGCTTAGCATCCGAGGCAGGTGCGCTCAGAACGATGCCGCGACGGTTTACCTTGCCAAGGCTGAGTTGATCAAGCCGGTCAACGTCCTCAATCACACGGTCAACCACATCGACATTTCCGTGGACGGCAAGGCCGACATCAAGGTTCCGCTGGATTTTGGCGACTATGGTCTGGCCACGATTGATAATTTGGAAAATCTGAATAACGCTGATCTGAAAAACCATATCACGAATAGTGGCAGGACGCTTCATGTCAACCCGGACAACGAGATCACGCTGGAGGTTGAAAGGATCATTCCCATCACGGACGACGACCTGAAGAAGGCGGGTGTCTCCGCGTATACGGATTGGAACGGAACCAAGACGTATCGGGATGATGTCTTCAACGTGATCGGCTACTCCAGAAACGCGCCGACGAACAGCGATACCGCGCAGGTTCGCTTGGAGGGCTCGTTCAAGGTTTCAGACCTGGATCCATTGCCGGAAAATTATACTGAGGAAGAAGCCAATCGCAATGAGTATCAGAACACGGGAAAGATGATTCGTCAGGTCAGGCTTGAAAGGCCGATCTACTATTCGATCTCGATCACGAAGCCGGTCACGTTCACGATGACCTACTATGATGAGCAGACAAATCAGACCTACGTGGTTCTGGATGCGAACGGCGATCCCATTCGCAAGACCGTCGACATGACGCTGGCAAGGACCTTCAGCTATTGGGACAAGGACAACGCGTGCCCGGCCCTGACGTTGTACAATGAAGATAAATGGTGGCATATGTCATCCAAGGACAGATGGGCACTGGGTGAAATGTCGTCAAACTCAGAGTGGAATCAAAAAGTTTATGATGACAGTCATGGAGAAACAGCCCTCGACGGCGGCCCCGGCATGGACTTTAGACTGACCGCGGAGGCAATGGACGAGACCAAAAAC
>CACYET010000016.1:2234-18468 GCA_902773515.1 uncultured Eubacteriales bacterium
CTTCAGACTGACCGCGGAGGCAATGGACGAGACCAAAAACGTCGTGTCCATTAAAGTCACCAAGTACGTGCAGGGCATCTATGGCGACAACGATGTGCGCACGCTCGAACTCCTCAACGGCACGACATGCGACGTGGACGTGTATCAGAATGGCAGCGCTACCCCCAAACACCGGCGGGACCTGCCCGTCGGCAAGGACGGCATGGGCATGATCGTCGATATGGACGTCGAAGGCAGCAACGACTATGAACAACCGGCGACCGTGCAAATCTCCGAAGATCCCGCTTCCGTGGCGGACGAGCTCGTCGATAGCGATGGCTACCGCTGGGTCTACGATCACACCCGCGTAGAGACGGAGTTCGCCTTCAGGAACAACGGCCAACCAAACCCCGAGCGCTATATCAGCCCGGACTATGCCAAGCCGAGCGACAACCCCTTCTATAGCAACAGCGAGGTGTTGGGTAAATATGCGGTTCCGGACGGTGTGCCGTATACGATAAATGGTGTATATCGCGAGGGCAAAAAAGAGTTCAACGGAATCGAGGAGTTCTTCATCTACAACATCTACAAGCCCAAGACTTACCCGGTGAAGATCAAGAAGGTGGACGCGACCACGCTGAGCGACGATGGCCTGAAGGGCGCGGAGTTTGACCTCTACGGACCCTACACGGCCCAAGAGGTGTGGGCCGATGGCTTCGATCCGAAGCAGAGGAAGTGGAACGAAAACACGATAACGACCGATGACGACGGCCTGGCCGAGATCAGGGACCTGGTGTCCGGCCACTACTATCTGGTTGAGACAAAGGCGCCGGAGGGCTTTGTCCTGATGACGGAGCCGGTGGCCTTCTCGGTCGATTCCCTGAAGGAAACGCAGGGCGAGAATGCCGTCAGCTATGCGCAGGGCCCCAATACGCTGAAGAATGATGGCTTGGAGTTTGACGACGCCACGGGCACGTTCATTCTCACCGTCACCAACAACCCCGGCGTGCGGCTGCCCTCCAC
Organism: uncultured Eubacteriales bacterium; assembly: GCA_902773515.1. Taxonomy (GTDB): domain Bacteria; phylum Bacillota; class Clostridia; order Christensenellales; family Aristaeellaceae; genus UBA2862. The sequence goes on from CACYET010000016.1 coordinate 3,237, forward strand.
CGGCGGGGCGGGCACGGGCGCGTACACCGCGGGCGGCGCGGCGCTGATGCTGCTGGCCGTGGCCCTGCTGCTGATGAAGCGCAGGCAGGCCTGATCCGGTCCGGAAACAACCGACGCAGGGGCGGCGTTTCGCCGCCCCTGCGATTCCTGCCGGGAGCTGGATTTTTGGTTGAATCCCTGTTTTTTTGACAATGGCGCGACTTTTCCGATGAAAAAGGGGTGAATTGTACGATGTAACCCCCGGTGTAACCGCTTGGGGTTATAATTGATAGTGGCAGGGTGCGCGAAAAATAGCGCAAAGATGTCACAGTGGTTTGGCGTATTCGGAGCCCGGTTCTATTGCAACCGCGCGATAAAAGTGATATAATGAATCTGTATGGGAAGATAGCGGGCCGGGGAATACGCAGCCGAAGGGAGCGCCATGAAGAAGCATTTGTCCACCATATTCCTGGTGTTGATATTGTTCCTGGGCGTGGCCATACTGCTTTACCCGACGGTGAGCGATTATTGGAACTCGTTTCACCAGAGCCGCGCCATCGCGAGCTATATCGAGGAAATTGAAAATATCGACCCCGCCGACTATGAGGCGGAGTGGGAAAAGGCGCGAGTCTACAACGAGGGACTGTCGAAAAAGGCCAACCGCTTCAAGCTCTCCGAAGAGGAGTATGCCGAGTATGAGACGCTCCTGAACCTGACCGGTTCAGGCATCATGGGCTATATCGAGATCCCGAAGATCAACTGCACGCTGCCGATCTACCACGGCACGGACGAGGCCGTGTTGCAGATCGCCGTGGGCCACATCGAGGGCACCAGCCTGCCCACCGGCGATATCGGCACCCACTGCGTGCTGTCCGGCCACCGGGGCCTGCCGTCGGCAAAGCTGTTTACCGACCTGGACCAGATGGAGGAGGGCGACCTGTTCGTCATCCGCGTGCTGGACGAGATCATGACCTACGAGGTGGACCAGATATTGATCGTGCTCCCGGAGGAGATGGACGGCCTGGCCATCGACCCGGCGCAGGATTACTGCACGCTGGTGACCTGCACGCCCTACGGCATCAACTCCCACCGCCTGCTGGTGCGCGGACGCCGCACCGAGAACCAGGAGATGGAGACGATCATCAAGGTCGTGGCCGACGCGACGCAGGTGAAGCCGATCCTGGTTGCCCCGTGCCTGGCAGTGCCGCTGCTGCTGTTGCTGCTGATATGGATGATGGCGTCCACCCGGCGCAAGGACCGCAGGCGCAAGGCGCTGAAGAAGTTTAGATGAACAGGGGCATCGGCCGGGTCACCGCGGCGCAGGTCCGCCGGGAAATGATCCGCACGGATCGAAAGGAGAGCCGGAAGCGCTTTCGCATCGGGGCGCTGATCCTGCTGGCGGCGGCGCTGGCGGCGGGCACGCTCGCGGCGCGGTTCCTGTTCGCGCTGGCGGACATCCGCACCCGGGGCATGAGCGCCACGCTGCTCAGCGGCGACGTGGTGCTGTGCGAGCGGATGAATTCGCCCGTGCGCCTGGGCGAGCTCGGGCGCGGGTCGCTGGCGCTGATCCAGTACCACGACAACGGCATGCAGCGCCAGACCGTCCGGCGCGTGGTCGCCGTGGCGGGAGACGAGGTCTCCGTGGAGGAGGACGGCCACCTGATCGTGAACGGCGAGCCGGTGGAGGAGCCCTACGCCGAATACCGGTCGATGACCGACTGGAGCGGCGGCGACGAGAACCCCGGCGGCGCGCTGGAAAACCCGTTCGCCTCGCCGGATGAGGTCGTCGTTCCTGCGCAGTCCGAAGTGGTGGACGCGCGGGTGAACGACATGAACTATCCGCTGACGGTGCCCGAGGGAAAGCTGTTCGTGATGTGCGACGACCGCGAAAACGCCATGGACAGCCGCAGCAGCCGCTTCGGTATGGTGAACGAGGCCGACGTGCTGGGCCTGGCCCGGGCGGTCATCTGGCCCGTCCATCGCGCGGGTATACTCGCGGACGGTTGAATAGAATGAAGAGATTTCTGCTGGGCCTGCTGGCCTTTGTGCTGGTTGTGGGGGCGATCGCCTTCGCGCTGACACCGACGGCGGCCAAACAATATCGGCTGTGGCGCGACGCGAAGGCGGTGGAGGACTACCGGAACGCCGTCGACGCGCTGGACACGCTGGAGTGCGGAACGCTGCTCACGCAGGCGCGCGACTACAACGCCACCCTGCGCAGGGCCGACCTGTGGGACGCCTTCGAGGAGGCGGACGCGGACGGCGACGCCGAGTCCGAGGTGTTGGACGTGTGCGGCCGGGGCGTGATCGCCGTGCTGGAGATCCCCAAGCTGGGCGTCACCGTGCCCGTGTACCGCGGGCTTTCCCAGGCGGCGCTCGAGCGCGGCGCGGTGCACCTGTCCGGAACCAGCCTGCCGGTGGGCGGCGAGGGCACGCACTGCGTGCTGGCCGGCCAGGGCGGCGGAAAGTTCCCGGACCCGCTGAACGGGCTGAACCGGCTGATCGAGGGCGACTGCTTCACCGTCGAGACGCTGCAGGACACGCTGACCTACGAGGTGCGGGCGCTTGAGGCCGTCGGGCCGGACGCGCTGAAGCCCGAGTTCATCGACCCGGAAGCGGACGATTGTACGCTGATGACCGCGGTCACCGAGGAAGGGGAGCCGCTGCGGCTGCTGGTGCGCGCAGCGCGCGTGGCCCGGCGGGCCGTTCCCCTGGAGGACAATACCCAACTGCTGCCCGGATGGGCGGCGAGGATGATATTTGCCGCACCGGTGGTGCTGGCGGGCCTGATCCTGCTGGCGCTGATCGAGTGGCTTCGGCGGGCCTCAAAGAGGCGGCAGCTGAAGCGCATGCGGCTGTGAAGCCGGACGACACCCACCAGTCCCGACCCAATAAGGATGGAGTGATTAATTCCATGAAAAACCAGTGCAAACCCGTATTCAGGGGAAAATGGATGGCTCTCCTGCTGAGCATGCTGCTCTTGCTGGGGATGCTGCCGGTGCCTGGCGGCGCGGCCGAGGCGGGCAGCCTGAATGTCAAGCTCACGGCGGATACGTATGCCCGCCTGCCGAAGGACCCCGCGGTGGAGGTCACGCTCTACCAGATCGGCGAGGCTGACAGCTCCACCAAATCGGGCTGGCGCGTCTACGACGATTTCCGCTATTACGGGATCATCGAGGCCAAGACCCCGAGCGACCTGGGCCGCATCGCCGCGAAGCTGGAGAAGGACATCGCCGGCAAGACCCAGTACAAGGGCAAGACCAAGGCGCTGACCGACGGCCAGGCCAGCTTCTCCATCGACGATTACGGCATCTATTTCGGCATGCTCGCCAGCGGTCCCAAGGGCCTGGAGGTGCAGCCGTTCATCGTGACGGTGCCCTCCCGCGACCCCGAGACCAAGCAGCTGCGCAACAGCTATGACGTGGTGCTGAAGGACTCCTGCGTCACCTCCGTGACGGTCGAAAAGGTCTGGAAGGACGCCGACGACCAAGACGGCAAGCGCCCGAGCTCCATCGACGTGAAGCTGTCCAACGGCAAGACCGTGACGCTGAACGACGCCAACGAGTGGAAGGCCACCATCGACAACCTGCCCATCTATGAAAACGGCAAGGAGATCGAGTACACCTGGACCGAGGCGAAGGTGGACGGCTATATCTCCACCCAGGTGACCAACGGCGCGATCACCACGCTGACCAACGTCCACACCCCCGAGACCACCGAGGTGACGATCCGCAAGGCGTGGAACGACGCGGACGACCAGGACGGCCTGCGCCCGGACCACATCGACGTGACGCTGTCCAACGGCAAGACCGTGACGCTGAACGACGCCAACCAGTGGACCGTGACCGTCACCGGCCTGCCGAAGTACGACAAGGGCAAGCTGATCACCTACACCTGGACCGAGGCGGCGGTGAACGGCTACACGCCCACGCAGGTGACGGACGGCACGATCACCACGCTGACCAACGTCCACACCCCCGAAACCACCGAGGCGACGATCAAGAAGGTGTGGGATGACGCGAACAACCAGGACGGCATCCGTCCGGGCTCCATCCAGGCGACGCTGTCCAACGGCCAGACCGTGACGCTGAGCGACTCCAACGACTGGACCGCGACGATCACGGGCCTGCCGAAGTACGTGAACGGCCAGGAGGTCACCTACACCTGGACCGAGGTGAAGGTGGACGGCTACACGTCCACGCAGGCGACGAACGGCACGGTCACCACGCTGACCAACGTCCACACTCCGGAGCTGACCGAAGCGACGGTCAGGAAGGTGTGGGACGACGCGAACAACCAGGACGGCATCCGTCCGGGCTCCATCCAGGTGGCGCTGTCCAACGGCCAGACCGTGACGCTGAACGACGCCAACCAGTGGACCGCGACCGTCACCGGCCTGCCGAAGTACGCGAACGGTCAGGAGATCGCCTACACCTGGACCGAGGCGAAGGTGGACGGCTACGCGTCCACGCAGGTGACGGACGGCACGGTCACCACGCTGACCAACTCCCACACGCCTGAGAATCCGCCGCCAGCGACGACCGATATCAGCGGATTGAAGATCTGGGTGGACGAGAGCAACGCCCACAAGACCCGTCCCGCCAGCATCACCGTGACGCTGTACGCGGATGGCCAGCCCGTGAACGCGACGCCCACCTGGAGGAACACCGACACCGATCGCTGGACCTTCACCTTTGCGGGCCTGCCTGCGGAGGACGCCAACGGCAACGCGATCACCTACACGGTGAAGGAGACGCCGGTCGAAGGATACACGAGCACCGTAACGGGCACCAGCATCACCAACGAGCTGATCCCGCGCGAGCCGAGCGAGTACAAGGATCTCTCCGGCACGAAGAGCTGGGTGGAGGTCGACGAGTCCGCGCTGCTGAACTCGGTGGGCCAGCGGCCCGACTTCATCACGGTGCGCCTGATCCGCAACGGCGTGGAGGTCGCGTCGAAGCAGGTCCGCGCCACCGACAACTGGAAGTACACCTTCGAGCACCAGCCGATGGACGACGGCTACGGCAACGCCTACGAGTACACCGTGCGCGAGGACAGCGTGACCGGCTTCTATGGCCGCGTGGACGGCATGGACCTGTTCAACACCACGCTGACCAGGCCCGACCGTCCGGGCACTACGACCCGCCGGGTCCTCACCCGCATCACGGATACGCCCGCGCCGAAGTTCGCCCAGATGACCGCCGAGGAAGTCGACGATCTGATGGAGATGCTCAACTACAATACGCCTCTGTGGGGCCAGTTGTTGGGCACCGGCGACAATACGCCCGTCTATCCGTACGTGTTCGGCGGCGTCGGCGTGCTGGCCATCCTGGCACTGGTGATCTTCGGGCGCAAAAAGAAAAAGGTAAAATAACATGCGATTCACACGCATCCTGTTGGTGATCATCGCGGTGGCCTGCTTCGGCGTGGCGCTGTCCTACCCGATCCGCTACCGCCTGGCCCAAAACAAAAACAACGCCAACATGGATCAGCTGTCGGAAATGCGCGCCCGCGTGCGCGATACCGATGAAAATGAAACCGATGCGCCAGGCGTCCCCGAAACCGGGGACGCCATCGGCGCTGAAAAGGAAGCGGGCGATCCGCGGGCCGATGCCGGCGACGGCGGGACGGAAAATGCCGCCGCGGGCGGCTCGGAAGGCGCTTCGGCGGGCGGTTCGGAAGGCGCTTCGACGGGCGGCGCAACCCCTTCCGGGGACGAGCGCGCCCGGGACGTGGACGTGAACGACCCGGACTACATCCCCGACGAGTGGGCGGACGCCGAGGCCTCCGCCGACGACGAGGACGTTCCCGTCGGCGTGCCCAAGCGGTCCATGCCGTCCTCGGGCGATCAGGCGGCCGCGTCCGACGGCGGGTCAGAAAACGACGCCGGAGCCTCGCAGGGGACCGGCGAGGGCGAGCCTGCGCGGGACGAGTCCGGCGGGGCTCCCTGGGAGAACACCGGCGAGCGCCCCGCGGACGCGACCGAGAGCGAGCCGCCAGAGGGCGAGGGCCAGGCCGGGGGCACGGCGGCGGGGGAGACCTCCGCGCCGGGATCGGGCGGCGCCTCGGGGACTGAAGAGGCCGACGCGCCGACGCCCACGCCGACGCCCAGGCCGACGCCCGTCGCCGAGCCGGACCTGGAGCTGTTGCTGCTGGACGGCCTGTCGACGCCCTTCCCCTGGTGGGACGACGACGCGCTGCTCTACAGGGCCACGCCGACGCCGGAGCCGTCGCCCACCCCCGTGTGGGACGACTACAAGGGGCCGCTGCCCTACCCGATGCTGGAGAAGATCGAGCTGGACAAGAGCGCCATGCTGCCGGAGCTGCGCGAGATCTACGCCCTGAACAACGACCTGGTGGGCTGGGTGAACATCCCCGGCACCATCATCGACTACCCCGTCGTGCAGTGCGAGGACAGCGACTACTACCTGGAGCACGACTTCTACGGAAACGCGAACATCAACGGCCAGATCATACTGGACACGCTGTGCGACCCCTACACGCCCAGCTACAACCTGATCCTCAGCGGTCACCACATGAAGAACGGCAGCATGTTTGGCGACCTGCCCGAGTATCGCAACAAGGCGTACTGGGAAAAGCACAAGTTCCTGGAGTTTGACTCGCTGATGTTCCGCAAGCAGTACGTCATATTCGCGGCGTTTTACTCCGCGGACTACGACGAGGACGAGGAAGGCTTCCGCTATAACGCGAATATCCAATACAAAATGGAGGCCAAACAGTGGTTGAAGGAGATTAGGGAATACCAGCTGTACGACACGGGTATCGACGTGCAGTTCGGCGATGAGTTCATCACCCTGACCACCTGCAACCGGGCGCGCCACCGGAACGGAAGATTTGTGGTGGTTTGCCGCAGAATAAGGGAAGGAGAGACGATCGAATGAAGAAACTGATTGCGCTGGTTCTGGTATGCATGCTCTGCCTGGCAGGCACCGCCTTTGCGGCCGAATGGCCCGAGGGCCTCAGCCCCGCCAAGCCCACCAACCTCAAGCCCGAGGTGGACCTGGAGAAGAACATCGGCTATTGGCTGCCCTTCCCGCGGTCCGGCCTGCCCGCGGAGGCGTTCTGCGACGTGCTGGAGCTGTACATGCCCAACCCGGATATCGAGCTGGGCGAGGGCACCGCGACGCTGTGGACCGCCGACGGCGAGGTCTGCGTGCTGGACTTCTCCGATCCCACGCAGGTGGAGCTGCGCGACCTGGAGGAGGTCGAGCTGACGGACCTGCACTGGGGCAGCGGCAAGTGCCTGGAGATGCACCTGCCCATCTCCCTGAAATTTGACGAGAACTACTATGTGACCATGGACGAGGGCGTCCTCACCAGCCGCGGCGGCAAGGTGAAGAGCATGCCCATCCCGTACTCCGACAAGGTGCCGATCACCGAGCAGTACTGGACCCCCATGGTTACCGGCGACTACGGCATCAGCGGCCTGTACTACAGCGCGCCCGCGGCCGGCGCGCCCGGCGCGGACGGCGAGGCCGTTGAAGAGATCGGAAGCGCGGTCGAGGGCGAGGGCGAGGAGGCCTCCGCGGCCGGCGAGCCCAAGTACAACCCCGTCAAGGGCGACGTGCTCAACTTCGACGTGGTGCTGGGCGGCGACGCCACCTACGCCATCATGCGCAGCGAGAACAACTCCGTGTACTTCGACACGCTGGAGTACGGCCAGAGCGGCCACGTCACCGGCACCATCACCGGCGACACGGCCGAGTGGGGCGTCGTGTTCCTGGACGCGGACGGCGCGGTGCTGGACTACCTGAGCCTCGGCGCCATTCAGGCCGAAGAGGCGGCGGAGGAATAAAGTTCAGGGCCTGCAGCGGGGCCGTTTGCGCGACATGATGTCGCGCAAACGGCCCTGCTTTGCATTGCCACAGAATTGCGCGATGATCTTAATTTGGGAATCGTTGTAACACAGCCGAAAGGGGCGTATACTGTCTGTATGCAGTACCCCTCCGGGAGGTTTGACGATATGCGATTGAAGAGGATGCTGGCCGCGCTGGTCGCGGCGCTGTGGCTCGTGACGTCTCTGCCCGCGGCGCTGGCGGAGCCTCTGGAGGACGGCGCGCCCGAGCCCCAGGCGGCGCTGGAGGACTCGGCGCCCGCGCCGGAGATAGCGCCGGAGGACGCCGCGCCGGAAGCGGCGCTGGAGGACGGCTGGGACGCGGACGAGACGATCACCTTCGCGCAGGACGCGGGGGATACCGGCCTGGTCATCGAGTTCGAGGACGCGCCCGCCGACGACGCGCCCGTCGAGGACGAGCCGCGGGAGCTCGGCCTGGACGACGGGGAAGTGCCGCTGGACGAGGTCACGGTGCCGTCCGACGACGACGACGAGGAGCCCGCGGACGAGGCCGTCGAGGCCGCCGACATGGAGCAGGCGGACGGCGAAGTGCTGGCGGGGGAGGCGAGCGTGGGCCTGGGCGTGGCCAGCCGCACCCAGGAGCAGATCCAGGCGTTCGTGAACGCCCATCCCGCCTACCGCAACCAGATCAACCTGTTCACCATGGCTCCCAGCGACGCGCCCTACGCGCCCGGCAGGCTCTCGCCGGTGAACCAGCAGTCCGCGCTGAACATGGTCAATCAGATCCGCTTCATCGCGGGCCTGGGCAGCGACGTGGGCTTCTACCCGGAGCAGGAGGACGCCATGGCGGCCACCGCGCTGGTGATCCGCCTGTACAGCGAGCAGTACAAGGCCCAGAACGGCAAGGACATACTGTCCCACTACCCGGGGCGCGCGGCGGCCATCGCCGACGCCGCCTACGACGCGCTGTTCAGCGCGGGCTACACCGGCGCGGGCAAGGCCAACATCGCCATGGGCTACACCGTCACCGGCTCCCTGCTGGCCTACATGTCCGATTCCGACGCCAACAACCGGAAGGTCGTCGGCCACCGGCGCTGGATCCTCAACCCCGCGCTGGGCAAGACGATATTCGGCGCGAACGGCCGCTTCTCCGCCATGTACGCCCATGACCTGTCCGCCGCGGGCGGCGAGACGAAGGTCGCCTGGCCGGCCCAGGAGATGCCGCTGCAATACTTCAACGCCAGCGATCCCTGGTCGCTGTCCTTCGGGAAGGCGCTGACCGCCGACGGCATCTCGGTCAGCCTCGTGCGCGCGCGCGATGGCAAGACGTGGAGCTTCTCCACCGCCGCTGCCGACGGCGACTTCGCCGTGGAGAACAGCGCCTACGGCCAGCGAGGCTGCGTCATCTTCCGGCCCGACGGCCTGGACGGCATCGCCGAAGGCGACGTGTTTGACGTGTCCGTCACCGACGGCGCGGCGGGGGAGGTCACCCGCTACACGGTCCGCTTCTTCATGCTGAACCTCGACGCCTGCGCGGCGCTGCCCCTCGTGGAGAACGTGACGGCGCTCAAGACCGCCGCGGGCAACGCGCTGAACTGGAGCGCCGCCGACGGCGCGCAGAGCTACTACGTCTGCCGACGCGAGAGCACCGCCGGCTATTACCAGATCGTGGCCGACCTGAACGCGACCTCCTTCCTGGACGCTGACATCTCGCAGGACGCGGTCTACTACTACCAGGTCTACGCCCGCGACGCCGTGCGCACCAGCCGCTCCGCCGTCAGCGTGGAGGCCAAGCCCATCGCCCCGGAGGCCATCGCGCTCAGCGCGACGGGCACCGTCAGCGTGTACAGAAACGCCACGCTGCAGCTGGCCGTCGGCTACACGCCGGCCAACGCCCTGGCGAAGCTGACGTGGAAGAGCAGCAAGGCGAAGGTCGCCACCGTGGACGAAAACGGCCTGGTGACGCCCGTGCGCAAGGGTAGCGCGATCATCTCCGTCACCACCGACAACGGCAAGCAGGCCAGCGTGAAGGTGAAGGTGGTGAACCCGCCCAAGGCGGCGCGGGTGAACCTGAGCGCCAGCGGCACCGTGGTGCTGAACGTGGGCGACACCCTGCAGCTGAGCGGCAGCGTGGAGCCCGCCGAGGCCGACCAAAGCCTGAAATGGAGCAGCAGCCGCAGGAAGGTCGCCGCCGTCAGCGGCGCGGGCCTGGTCACGGCGCTGACGGCCGGCACGGCCACGATCACGGCCAGGTCCGCCAGCGGCAAGAAGGCGAAGGTGAAGGTGAAGGTGGTCGACCCCTACGCGCCCGATTCCGTGGCCCTCAATTACACGGGCACGGTGACGCTGAAGGTTGGCCAGACGCTGCAGCTGGGGGCGGCGGTGCTGCCTGACACGGCGCGAACGACGCTGCGGTGGACCACCTCCCGCAAGCGGGTGGCCGCCGTGAGCGCCGACGGGCTAGTGACGGCCCTGCGGCGCGGCACGGCCACGATCACCGTCAGAACCGCCAACGGCAAGAAGGCGAGGGTGAAGGTCCGGGTCGTGAGGTAGAGGGGAATAACCAACTGTAGGGGCGCCGATGCGGCGCCCGCCCAAAAGATCCTTCGACTGCGCCGCTTACGCGGCGCAGTCGAAGGATCTTTCCCATAAAGTAGACCCAGGTAGACCCAAAAACGCCAAAAGTTTGCGCCATGCCCTTGACGCGGGCGGCCGCCGCTGATATGATGAAGTCAATACCAAAGAAGGCGGTGACGCGCCATGTGCGCCCAGTGGCATATCGAAACGCTGAACGACCTGTTCTCCGCGCTGTTCAGGCCCGCCGAGGACGCGGGGCCGGTGATCCGCCAGCCCCAGCGCCCGCTTCGCGAGGACCTGTTCGCGCTGTTCTTCCCGGACGCGCTCGTGGCGCAGTACGCGGACAAGTCGAAGTCCAACCTGACGTGGTTCTTCAACAGCGACCCGCGCAACAAGTCCGTGCGGCGCTCGCTGGCACAGATGGTGCAGGACGACGCGCCCGCGACGGTGGACGACATGCACCGCAAGTGCCACGCGGCGCTCTGGCCCCGGCCGGGCCACGCGGTGTTCGACGCCGCGGGGCTCAAGGCGGTGCTGTCGGGCGTGAAGCTGCCCGGCGCGCTGGACGGACGCCTGCACATCACCTGCCCCGACGGCGAGAGGCCCAGCCGCCTGGACGTGTTCTTCGACGTGGACGAGGCCGGCGCGCTGGCGCGGATGATGCTGACGCTGGCTGTAGCCGGGGACGCCCCCGCCGACGCCGTCGCCCAAATCTGGCGCGGGGACGTCGGCGGCGACTGCGACTTCCTGGGCGGCGACGCCTCCATCGCCGGGAGTATCCGCTACGCGCGCATGCTGGACCTGCGGGGCCGCCACGAGCGCGCCTTCGAGGGCTTCGAGCGCATTGCCCGCCAGCTGGACCGCCCCGCGCAGACGCCGGACGAGTCCGCGCTGTATGTCAGGCTGGGCGAGATGCGCTTCACCGGCGAGGGGTGTACGCGCGACGAGAAGGAGGCCATGCGCTACGACGAGCTGGGCCTTATGGACGAGAACCCGCGCTCCTACTGGCAGCTGGGCCGCCACGCCAGCGGCACCCCGGCGCGGCAGGCGATGGAGCGCGCCGCGGAGCTGGGCTACGCGCCCGCGATCCGCGAGCTGGGCGAGGCCTGGTACAGCGGCAGCGCCCGACTGGCCGCGCTGCGCAACCTGGAGTCCGCCCGCCGCTGCTTCCAGCTGGGGCTGGGCATGCCCGGGGCCGACGGGGCCTACTGCGCCTACATGCTGGGCCAGATCTACGAGGCCCAGGGCGAGCGCGCGGCGGCGGTGAACGCCTATCGCGCGGCCCAGGAGAGCGGCAGCGCCGAGGCCGCCGAGCGCCTGGCGAAGCTGGACTGGATGCTGGACGCCCCCGCCGAGGCCTCCGCGGAGCGCCGTGCCCCGGCGGGCTCGACCGCCTACTGCCTGATGAACGGCGTCACCGGCTGCAACCGCTTGTTCCTGGACGGCCTGCGCGGCCGCTGGGACGTGACTGTCTGCGGCGCCATACCCGAGGAGGCGTCGTCGAACGTGCGCGCGCGGGCCGTGCCGGTGCAGAAGGCGCTGCGGGAGCTGGCACAGGGCGTGTACTGGGGCGGCGCGCCGCAGTTCCCGGAGCTGGTGATCGCGCTGCTCTCGGACGACTGGCGGCAAAACCTGCGCGACGCCGTGGCCCTGCTGGGCGAATTGCAGCGGTTGGCGCAGTCGCTGGGCGAGCGCGCGTGGGACCTGGTGGACCAGGTGAGCCTGTACGTGCTGGCGGAGCACGACTACGCCGCGCTGCTGCTGGACGCCGCGTTCGCGGGCATGGGCGAGCTGTACTTCCGGGTGCGGCTGTGCGACCCGGCGCTGGACGCGGCGGACGAGCTGCTCAGCGCCGCGCCGCTGTTCATGCCGCGCCTGCGCGCGACGTCGGACGCCGCGACGCGCCTGAAGATCATCGGCTGCGGCGACGTGGCCATGGCCGTGCTGCGCCGCGCGCTGTCGCTGCCGATGCCGGAGGGGGCGCTGTCGGTGGACGTGTACGGCGAGGGCGCGACGGCCATGGGCCGCCGCTTCCGCCAGCTGTGCCCCGGGGCCGTCTCCGCGCCCCAGCTGTTCGGCGCGCTGCCGGCGTTTTACGACATGGACCCGGAGGAGGCGCTGCTGGAGGCGCTCCCGGACGGCCTGGGCGACGGGAACTACTACGTGTTTGCCGCGCCCGACGACGCGCTGAACCTGCGCCTGGCGGTGCTGCTGCGCGGGGCGCTGCTGCGGCAAAGCCTAGACGGCGAGCGCCCGCCGTTCGTCGCCGTGTACGCGCCGAACCCGCTGGAGGGCTGGCTGACGGCCAGCCTGAGCGCCGGGGCGGACGGCAGCGCGGCGAGGGCGTCCGGCGCGGCGTGGTACGGCCAGTACGAGCTGTATCCGTTCGGCGCGCTTTCGATGTACGCGCCCGACGCGCTGCGCCGCGACGCGCTGGAGCGCCGCGCGCGGCAGGCCCACATGCTGTTCATCGGCCTGCCGAACACCCGCGACGCGCGCCACGCGGCCATGGGCGGCTACTACCGGCGGCAGTTCAACCGCGACACCGCGCGCGCCGCGGCCCGGAGCCTGACCTACCGGCTGCACCTGGCGGGCCTGGACCTGCCCGGCTGGCGGCTGTACGGCGTGCCCGAGGAGGAGGCGCGGCTGGGCCCCGCCTACAGCCGGTGGCTGAAGGAGGGCGACAATTTACAGATCGCGGCGCGGGACGAGCACAACCGCCGCAACCGGATGCTGCTGTGCCTGGGCTGGCAGGGCGCGACGATCGACGAGGTGACGGCCTACGTGCGCCGCGGCAACCCCGGCCACCGGCTGTATCCCGCGCGGCTGGACCCCTTCGTCTGCCCGTACGAGGCGCTGGAGGGCGGCGAGCTGCTGCGCGCCGTGCGCGACGCCGTGCGCGCCCGCTTTCCGGAGAAGTCCGTGCCCGACCCGCGAAGGGACGAGGAGGCCTCCGTGCGCGATACGGAGAGGATATTGGGGGAAATATAATGATTGTCGACGTGTTCCTGCGGAACCCGCCGACCCGGAAAACGTTCCGTTTTCCTAATCATGCAAAAAAGATCCTTCGACTGCGCCGCTGTCGCGGCTCCGCTCAGGATGACAACGAGACTGCGCCGCTGTCGCGGCTCCGCTCAGGATGACAACGAGACTGCGCCTCTGTCGCGGCTCCGCTCAGGATGACAGGTCGGCGGTTGCCGCATCGTTGTCATCCTGAGCGTAGCGAAGGATCTTTTAAAGAGGCTATCTCAAAACATCTGACTCCCATGTGAATCGCAGCGGTTATCCGCCGTAGGGACGCCATAATTGGCGTCCGCGGGCGGCAATTATGCCGCCCCTACGGTTCCGATTGCGACCAGTGTGTTGTTTTGAGACAGCCCCTGCTTTTTACATCGTGATCGTATACACCTTGTCCAGGAAGTACTGCGCCAGGCCCACGCTCTCGGCGTCGGGACCGGCCTGCGCGTAGCTGAGCTCCAGGTGGCGGATCAGCACGTTGCGGATCATCAGGTTGCGGTAGACCTCCCGCAGGAACGGCTCGCCCAGCGCTTCGATGCCGCCGCCCAGCACGATGCGGCGCATGCCGGACGTGCACAAGATGTTGTACAGGCCGGTGGCCAGCAGGCGGGCGGAGTTCATCACCGCCGCGTGCAGCGCGGGCTCGCCGGGATAGCGCTTCCCCAGGTCCTCCAGGCTCGCGGGCGGCTCCAGCCCCGCCTTTTCGCAGGCGACGCGGGCGTCCTCCAGGATCGCGCTCTGGTTCACGTAGCGCTCCAGACAGCCGCGGCTGCCGCAGGAGCAGGGGCGACCGTTGGAATCGATGGACACGTGGCCGAGCTCCCCGGCGATGTTGTAGGGGCCGGAGTAGAGGCTGCCGTTGGCGATCAGCGCGCAGCTGATGCGCTCGTGGATGTCCACGAACACCATGTCCAGCGTCTCCGGCTCGTCGGGGTTGAGGGCGTCCAGGTGCTTCTTCTCGGCGTAGCCCAGGCTCTTGGCGGCGTTGAACAGGTAGACCGGCAGGCCGATCCTGTCGCGCAGGCCGCGCATTGCGCCCTCGGAGAAGTTGAGGCCCAGCGAGGTGCGGTTGTGGAAGATGTCCTCGCCGATCATGTGCAGCCCGGGGTAGCACACGCCGACCACCAGCGCCTTGCGCTTGCTGAAGTGGCGCGCGCGGTGGGCGAGGATGTCCTCGATCGCGGCGGCGTAGGCCTCGCCCGCGTCGTCGGCGGGCAGCGCAGCGGCGTCCAGCGGGAACAGGCGGCTCTCGATCGCCCGGCAATCCAGGTTCAACAGCGTGTACCGCACGCCCTCGCGCAGCAGCGTGAACACCGCGATCTGGCGCTCGTCGCCGTTCAGGCGCAGGCTGATGGGCCGCCGCCCGGGCAGCGTGGTCTGCGCGGGGCCGGTCTCGCTGATCAGGCCGCGGGCGGCGAGCTCCTCCACCAGCACGGAGACGCTGGTGGCGCTCAGGCGCATCATGCGCACCAATTCCGCGCGCGACTTGCACTTGCCGCTGCGCACCAGGTCGAATATGCGCTTGATGTTGGCTTCCTTGACCTGCTGCTGGTACCCGATACGGCTGTGGCCGAAGGTCTCCAAGGCCAGATACTTCATGGCGATCCCTCCTTATCGAGGGCAAGCGCAGGCCGGAGTGCCTGTGCGCAGCCGTCGGGGGTCCGGTCATGGGTGACAATTATCTACCTGTATACTATCATATTAATTTGGAGTTTTCAAGCGGTTTTAAATTATTTAATAATTCTGCCACGAACCGGGGAAAGAAGGCGCGGGGTTATCTCAAAACGCATAAGTATGCGTAGGGTATCCAAATGTAGGGGCGGCGATGCGCCGCCCGCCCTG
>CACYET010000017.1 GCA_902773515.1 uncultured Eubacteriales bacterium
CCCGCGCATGTCCTTCTCCCGATCGTAGGGAGCTTCGGGGCGTTCCGCGCCTATGTAGTCGATGGTGTCGCCGTTTACGCCGAGGAAGCCCTCGGGGATGTAGTTGAATTTTCCGTCCTTCCAGGCCAGTATGCCCGCGCCCTTGAACAGCAGCTTCACAGTGCCACCTCCCCGATGCGGCCGACGATCTTCGTCAGGTAGTCGCTGAACGGACGCTCGATCGCCTTGGCGGTCTCAAAGACCTCCTCGGTGGTCAGCGGCTGCTCGAGCACGCCCGCCGCCATGTTGGTCATCACGCTCAGGCACAGCAGCGGCATGCCGCAGTGCGCCGCCGTCAGCGCCTCCGTGACGGTGGACATGCCCACGGCGTCCGCGCCGAGGAGGCGGGCCGCCCGGATCTCCGCCGGGGTCTCGTACTGCGGGCCGGTGAAGAACATGTACACGCCCTCGTGCAGGGTAAGTCCGGTGCCCTCGGCGCAGTCCCACGCCAGCCTTCTAAGCTCGGGCGTGTACATGCGCGTCACGTCGAAGAAGCGCGGGCCTAATTCGTCCACGTTTTTGCCGCGCAGGGGGCTGGGCCCGGTCAGCTTGATGTGGTCCGAGACGATCATCACGTCGCCCGGGCGGTACTCGGCGTTCACCGCGCCGGCGGCGTTGGTCAGGATCGTGGCCTTCACGCCCAGCAGCTTGAACAGGCGCACCGGGATCACCAGCTGCTCGAAGTCATAGCCCTCGTAGGAGTGGAAGCGCCCGGACATGCACACCACGCGCCGGCCCGCCACGGTGCCGAAGATCAGCTTGCCGGCGTGGCCGACGACCGTGGAGACCAGGAAGTTCGGGATGTCCGCGTAATCGATGATGATGGGGTCCTCGATGCTGCCCGCGAACGGGCCCAGCGCCGACCCCAGCACGATGGCGATTTCCGGCGTCCAGGGCACGATTGTACGGATGTAATCCGCCGATTTTTGGAAGTATTCGAGCGTATATTCCATGGGCGTTCCCTCCTTGTCGCGCGATCGCGTCTTTCAACCGCCAACATTTTAACATGTTCCATGCGTGCAAGTCAACGCGCCGCGGGGCGCGCGGCATCGAAAAATAAAATATAACTGAAAATAAGGCAGAATAGCACTCGACACGGCAGCGCGAAAGTGATATGATAAAGGCGAACGGAGCGTTTGAAACCGGTCGGAACATTCGCCTTTTGCGCTCCGGACACGGCCTGAATTTGAAGCCGCACGGCTTTGAATAATACGATTAAGGAGTTGCGTCCCATGAAGAAACTGATATCCCTTCTCATCGTGTTCGTTCTGGTCCTGGCGATGACCGCCGCCATGGCGGAAGGCGAGAAGATCGCCGTCATCTGCGACCCGGTCGGCGTGAACGCCTTTTTGACTCAGGTGGTGGAGAAGGTTGAAGAGCTGGCCGGTACCTACGGCTACGAGTACCGCATCCTCGAGTGCCCCGACACCGACAAGTGGCAGGCGAGCTATGACGCCGCCGTGGCCGAGGAGTACGACCTGATCCTGGGCGTGGGCTGGCAGAGCGCCGAGTACGCCGCCGCCAAGGCCGAGGAGGCCGGCGAGGGCATCCGCTTCGCCGTCATCGACACCGACGCCGGCAGCGACAAGGTCGCCTCCTACAGCTACAACGAGGAGCAGGCCGCCTACCTGATGGGTGCGATGGCCGGCTACGCCTTCCCGAACGAGACCAAGTTCGGCTACATCGGCTGCTTCGAGGGCTCCGGCTCCTTCAAGTATCGCTGGGGCTTCATGGAGGGCGTCAAGTCCGTGGTGCCGGACGCCCAGATCACCTTCAACTACACCAATTCCTACAGCGATCCCGCCCCGGCCTATGACTTTGCCAAGCAGCAGCACGCGAAGGGCTGCACCTACATCTTCGGCGGCGCCGCGGCCTGCAACGAGGGCATCTTCAACGCCGCGCTGGAGCTGGCCCAGGAGGGCGAGTACATCTATTCCATCGGCCAGGACACCGACATGACCCGCGAGGAGAACCCCTACATCCTCTCCTCCCAGCTGAAGAACACCGGCGTGACCGCGGGCATCATCATCGACGCCTTCTATGCCGGCACGCTGGAGAACGGCCTGCACGTGCTCGAGCTGAAGGACGGCGCCATCGGCGCGACCCACGTCACCGCGGACGGCAACTACCTGAACGCCGACATCATGACCGACGAGGTCATTGAGAAGACCAAGGCCGTGGCCGACGCCATCGCCTCCGGCGAGCTGGTTCTGGAAATGCCCGCTTCCGAGGACGACTACGCCTTCCCGATCTTCTGATCGCAGACCGACATCAACGGCCCTTTGGATGATCCAAGGGGCCGTTTTCGGTGAAGCCGCACCGGCGCTGCGCGCACTGTCTCAAGGAGTATGCGATATGGTTTTTGAAATGAAGCACATCACCAAGACCTACGACTCCGTCGTGGCGAACGATGATGTCAGACTGCACCTGAACCGGGGCGAGATCCTCTCCATCGTGGGGGAAAACGGCGCGGGCAAGTCCACGATCATGAAGATACTGTACGGCCTGGAGCGCCCCGACTGCGGCGAGATCTACGTGAACGGCAAGCTCTGCCGCTTCCACGATCCCTCCGACGCGATGGCCGCGGGCATCGGCATGGTGCAGCAGCACTTCATGCTGTTCGAGCAGATGACCGTGGCGGAGAACATCTTGTTCAAGAACGAGCTGAAAAAGGGCCCGTTCATGGACATGAACCGGACGGTGGACACCGTGCGGCAGATCTCCGAGCGCTATGAATTGAAGATCGACCCGCTGGCGCGCATCGCCGACTGCCCCGTGGGGCTTAGGCAGCGCGTGGAGATCCTGAAGATACTGTACCAGAACGCCGAGATCATCATATTCGACGAGCCCAGCGCCGTGCTGACGCCGCTGGAGGTGGACGCGCTGCTGGAGACGATCCGCGGCCTGGCGCGGGCCGGCAAGAGCATCGTGCTGATCACCCACAAGCTGCAGGAGGTCATGGCGGTCTCCGACCGCGTGTACGTGATGCGGCAGGGCAGGGTCGTGGCGGAGCGCATGGCCGGGGAGACCGACATCGCGGAGCTGGCGATGCTGATGGTGGGCCATCCGCTGGCCAGCTACGAGATCGAGCCGCCGAAGCCGGGCGCGACGCTGCTGGAGACGAAGGACCTCAGGCTGGTGGAGAACGGGCGCGAGATGCTCTCAGACGTCAGCCTGCACGTGAACGCCGGGGAGATCGTGGGCATCGCGGGCGTCTCCGGCAACGGTCAGAGCGAGCTGATCCGCTGCATCACGGGCCTGGAGAAGGTCACGGGCGGCCAGGTGCTGGTGGGCGGAAGGGACATGACGAACCGCTCCGTCCGCGAGATCCGCGACGCGGGCCTGGCACACATCAGCGAGGACCGCTACGTGTGGGGCAGCGCCCCGGAGGGGACGCTGGAGGAGAACGCGCTGATGGCGCGGCAGGACGAAATGCCCTACAGCCGCCGCGGCATCATGCGCCCGAAGGCCATCCGGGAGTACGCCGCGAGGCTGATCGGCGACTTCAACGTGAAGGCGTCGTCCCCGGCGCAGAAGATGCGCGAGCTGTCCGGCGGCAACGCCCAAAAGCTGATCGTGGCGCGGGAGATGAGCCTGGATACGCCGGTGCTGATCTGCTGCGAGCCGACGCGGGGCATCGACATCGGCGCGATGGAGGCCATCCACAGCCGCATGCTCCAGCGCCGACAGGACGGCGCGGCCATCCTGCTGGTGTCCTCGGAGCTGACGGAGATCATGAGCCTGTCGGACCGCATCTACGTCCTCTTCGAGGGCCGCATCGTCGGCGAGTTTAAGCGCGGCAGCATGGACGACAAGCACCTGGGTCTTTTGATGGTGGGAGGTTCGATCGAGCATGGACAATGAGCGCAACTGGAAGCGGGCGCTGCTGGGCGTCGTCGATACCGTCACCCAGCCGCTGATCGCCGTGCTGATCAGCTTCCTGCTGGGCGCGGTGGTGATCCTCGTCATCGGCAAGAACCCGCTGCTGGCCTACGGCGAGATGATCCGCGGCGCGTTCGGCAAGCAGGTCTACCTGATGAACACGTTGAAGCGCGCCACGCCCATCATCATGGGCGGCCTGGCGGTGTGCATCGCGTGGCGCAGCGGCTACGAGGCCATGGGCGGCGAGGGCCAGATGATCCTGGGCGCCGTGGCGGCGGCGCTGGTGGGCTACTACCTGCCGCTGCCGGGCTGGCTGCGCGTGCTGGCGGCGATGCTGGCAGCCGCGGCGGCGGGCGCGATTTACTCGATGTTCTCCGGCTGGCTGTTCGAGCGGTTTGACGTCACCTTCATCATCTCCACGCTGATGCTGAACTACATCGCCAACTACTTCGCGGCCTACCTGTGCAACTACCCGCTGCGCGACCCCGAGGCCAACGTCTACCAGATGCAGAACGCCCAGACGGGCAAGCTGCCCGAGTCGGTGGCGCTGCCGCCGGTGATGAAGGGCTGGGTGCACTGGGGCTTCGTGCTGGCGGTGCTGGCGGTGATTATCACGTGGTTCCTGTTCCGGAAGACGAGCTTCGGCTACAAGAGCCGCATGGGCGGCCTGAACCCGCGCTTCGCGCTGTACGGCGGCGTCAACGCCCGCCGGATGCTCTATTTAGTCATGCTCCTCTCCGGCGTGATGGCGGGCCTGGGCGGCTCCTTTGAGGTGCTCGGCAGCAAGAGCCGCTACGTGGACCAGATGATCTTCTCGACCGGCTACGCCTGGACGGGCATGGTGGCGGCGCTGCTGGCCAACATGAACCCGATCGGAACGCTCCTGGCCTCGATTTTGCTGGCGGGGCTGGCCGTGGGCGGCAGCACCATGATGCTGAACATGGATATCCCCCTGGAGGTCTGCAACATCATCGAGGGCATCATCACGCTGTTCATGAGCGCCCGGATGATCCGCATCGTCGCGGGCAACCTGCGCAGGCGCAAGCGGGCGAAGGGAGGCGAGGCGGCATGACGTACCTTGCCCAGGTGATCAACTCCACCATTCGCGAGATCACGCCGATTTTACTGGTCGCGCTGTGCGCGGGCGTCTGCAGCAAGGTGCAGGTGTTCAACATCGCGCTGGAGGGCACGCTGCTGATGAGCGCGTTCTTCGCGTTCCTGACGCACTACTTCCTGCACAACATCTTCCTGTCCGTCGCGGTGGCGATGGTCGTCGCGATGGGCATGACCCTGATCATGTCGTTCTTCATCGTGCGGCTGAAGGGCCAGCCGATGATCGTGGGCATGGCGTTGAACACGTTTGCCCGCGGCTTTACGACGTTTCTGCTGTCGGTCATCTTCAAGACGAAGGGCGCGGTGAACCCGTCCGACCTGAAGGGGCTGACGAAGTTCGACCTTCCGGGCATCAAAAACATACCGTTCCTTTCCACCGTGTTCGGCTCGCTGACGGTCATCGACTACCTGGCGTTCGTGATGGCGATCGTGATGTTCGTCATCATGTACCGCACGGTGATCGGCTTCCGGCTGCGCGCGCTGGGCATCAACAAGAGCGCCGCGAGCAGCCTGGGCATCAACGTGCCCCGCTACCAGATTTTGGCGACCACGCTGTCCGGCAGCATGATCGGCCTGGCCGGGTGCCTGCTCAGCCTGGGCCGCAACGCCATGTTCATACAGGACATCTCCGGCGCCCGCGGCTACGTGGCGCTGGCGGCCAACAACCTGTGCAAGGGGCACCCGCTGGGCGCGATGATCTCCAGCGCGCTGTTCGGCTTTACCACGGCGCTGGCCCGCAGCCTGCAGGGCACGGCCATTCGCCAACAGCTGTTGCAATGCATCCCCTACATCGCCACGATCGCCGCGATGGCCTTCTACAACGCCTACGCCAAGGCTAAGGTGAAGCGGAGGAATCGCGGCCTGTAACGGCAGGACAATATAATATCATCATATCGGGAGGATCAAACCATGAGCATCATCAGAGATATCAACCTGGCGCCGTCCGGCGAGAACAAGATCGAGTGGGTGCGCAGGAACTGCCCGCTGCTGCGGAGCCTGGAGGCGGACTTTGCCGAGTCCAAGCCCTTCGCGGGCAAGCGCATCGCGCTGTCCATCCACCTGGAGGCCAAGACCGCCTATCTGTGCAAGGTGCTGGCCGCCGGCGGGGCGGAGATGTTCGTGACCGGGTCGAACCCGCTGTCCACGCAGGACGACGTGGCCGCGGCGCTGGTCGCGGCGGGGCTGAACGTGTTTGCCTGGCACGCCGCCACCGAGGAGGAGTACACCGAGCACATCCGCCAGACGCTCTCCCACCACGCGAACATCATCATTGACGACGGCGGAGACCTGGTGCACATGCTGCACACCGAGATGCAGGACGAGCTGCAATACGTGATCGGCGGCTGCGAGGAGACCACCACGGGCATCGTCCGCCTGATCGCCATGAACAACGCGGGCAAGCTGCGCTTCCCGATGGTGAAGGTGAACAACGCCGACTGCAAGCACCTGTTCGACAACCGCTACGGCACCGGCCAGTCCGTGTGGGACGGCATCAACCGCACCACGAACCTGATCGTCGCCGGCAAGACCGTGGTCGTCGCGGGCTACGGCTGGTGCGGCAAGGGCGTCGCGATGCGCGCGAAGGGCCTGGGCGCGAAGGTGGTCGTGACGGAGGTCAACCCCATCAAGGCCATCGAGGCCTACATGGACGGCTTCGAGGTCATGCCGATGCGCGAGGCCGCGAAGCGGGGCGACTTCTTCGTCACCGTCACCGGCTGCTCCGGCGTCATTACCGAGCCGGACTTCATGGAGATGAAGGAGGGCGCGATCCTCTGCAACGCCGGGCACTTCGACGTGGAGGTGGACATGAAGCGCCTGCGCGAGATCGCGACGGACATCCGCGAGATGCGCCAGAACATCATGGGCTACACGCTGCCCAACGGCAGGCACGTGTACGTGCTGGCCGAGGGCAGGCTCGTGAACCTGGCGGCGGGCGACGGGCACCCGGCGGAGATCATGGACATGAGTTTCGCGATCCAGGCGCTGTCGGCGAAGTACCTCGTGGAGCACGCGGGCCAGCTGAAGGAGATGCTGATTGACGTCCCCGCCGAGGTGGACCTGGAGGTGGCCAACCGCAAGCTGTCGTTCCTCGGCGTGCGCATCGACGCTCTGACGCCCGAGCAGGAGGACTACCTGAACAAATCGGCGATCTGATACAGAAAAAGGGGCTGCTTCCGATGGGGGGCAGCCTCAAATCGCGAAAAGGGGCATATTTTGCCGGACATGACACAGGGGAGGGCACGGGCATGACAGAATATCCGAAGTACTTTACGAGGCAGGATTACAGAATCGACGCCCCGGAGGTCCGGGATCGGAAGATCGACGCGCTCATCCGGGCGATGACCTGGGAGGAGAAGCTCAGCCTGCTGGGCGGGACCAAGGAGCCGGACGACAAGGGCAAGATCGGCAACGCGGGCTATCAGTGGGGCGTGCCGCGCCTCGGCGTGCCGGAGGTGGTCATGTACGACGGGCCCGCGGGCATCACCGGCATCGTGGAGACCACCGGCCTGCCGCAGCCGAGCCTGCTCGGCTGCACGTGGGACGACGAGATGGCCTACGCCTTCGGCAAGGTCGCGGCGACGGAGTGCGCGGCGTGCTCCGGCAACTTTTTGCTGGCCCCCCAGCTGGACGTGATCCGCTCGCCCCACTTCTCCCGAAACAAGGACATGAAGTCGGAGGACAGCTACCTGGCCGCGCGGATGGGCGCGCAGGAGACGCGCGGCGTGCAGGAAAACGGGGCGGTGGCCACGATCAAGCACTTCACGGCCGCGAACCTGTTTGGAGACGATTTCTTCCACTTCCCCAAGCAGGCGGTGGACGAGCAGACCCTGCACGAGACCTACTGCCGCACGTTTGACGCCGCGATCCACGAGGGCGGGGCGGGCAGCCTGATGAACGCCTACAACGACGTGAACGGGAAGTACTGCTCCGCGAACAGGGCGCTGCTGCAAGGCATCCTGCGCGACCAGTGGGGCTTTCGGGGCAGCGTGATGAGCGACTGGGGCAGCGTGCACGCGTTTACGCTGGATGCCGGGATGGACATGGAGATGCCCTATCCGGCGTTCAACGACGCCAAGCACATCGAGCGCAATATCAAGCGCGGCCGCCTGGACGAATCGCGGATCGACGAGGCGGTGCGGCACGTGCTGTGGGGCATGTCCACGGCGGGGCTGCTCGGGCTGGTGAAGCTGGACGAGTGCGGAGAGGTCGAACAGGAGCCGGGCCGCGTCCAACCGATCCAGATGCAGTGGCGCTACGACGAGGAGGTCGCGGGCGGCATGCTGGACAGGCACGCGCAGATCGCGGCGCAGATCGTGCGGGAGGGCGCGGTGCTGCTGAAGAACGAGAACGGCGCGCTGCCGCTGAGGGATCATGCGCGGACGGTGCTGATCGGGACCGGCGCGGTCTATCCGGTCTGCGGACAGGCCCAGGAGCGCTCCTTCGGACGCCTGTCGCGGATGCTGTCCGGGCAGGAGGCGCTTAAGGAGGCGACGGGCCGGGCGATCCCGGCTTATGCGGGGATCGACTACGCGGGCACGACCATCCCCGCGGAGGCGTTCTTCCGGGACGAAGGCTGTGAAAACCCGGGCCTGACGCGCACCTACGGCATACTGGACGCGGACCGCGACCTGGTGCGCTCCGCGATGGGCCCGGGCGGGGGCGGGGACGCCTTCTTCGGCGCCGACATGCTGGACGAGGACGGCGAGAAGGTCAATACCGGCCTGGCCGGCTATGCCAGCCACGCGGAGGCGTACCCGGCGGACTATCCGCTCGGCGCGTTCTGCCGGGTGGACGCGAAGATCGACTTCACCTGCGGCGCGGACGAACAGGGCCGGACGATCAAGAACTACCGGAACGGCCCCGGCGGCACGGCGCTTCAAGAGGGCGAGGCCTACACGTGGAAGGGCTGGCTGCGCGCGCCCGAGACCGGCGAATACAGCCTGATATTGCAGTGCGTGGGCGGCGAAGCCAGCTTCTTCATCCGCACGGACGAAGGCTGGCAGATGCCGGGCAAGAGCATGATGCGGGAGTGGGCCCAGTGGCCGTGGGAGTCGCTGATATGCAGCCGCGAGGGCATGGGCATCACCGGCTCGACGCTCAGGCTGGAGGCCGGGAAAGCCTATGAGGTGGTGGTGCACGCCCGCCAGTGCGTGCGCAACAAGGACTTGCAGCTGCGCCTGTCGTGGGCGACGCCCTCGTGGACGAAGGAGAACCGCGAGCGGGCGCTGGCCGCCGCCGCGGAGGCGGACGACATCGTGTTCTTTGCCTGCGACGCCGTCGTGAACATCGACGAAGCGATGGGCGCAACTACCGCCGAGAGCCGCATCACGCTCGGCGAGGAGCAATCCCGCCTGCTGGCGGACGTCATCCAGGCGAAGCGCTCCGGGGCGAAGCTGATCGTGGTGATGCAGACCTCCAACGCCCGCGCGATCGGCGAGTGGGTCGATTCGGCCGACGCCGTCCTGACGGCTTACCTGCCGGGGCAGGAGGGGGCGCGGGTGCTGGCGGGGATCATGACGGGGGCGATCAATCCCTCCGGCAAACTGAACCAGACCTGGCCGGCCCGACCGGAGGATACGCCGCTGTCGGACACCCCGGCGCATCGGACGGAGCGCAGCGTCGGCGTGCCCTTCGGCGAAGGCGACACGCTGGTCCGCATGACGGAGGGCATCTTCACGGGCTATCGCTGGTACGATCGCGCGGGCGTGAAGCCGCTGTTCCCGTTCGGCCACGGGCTGAGCTATACCCGCTACGAGTACTCGGACCTGCGCGTGCGCGCGGATTCGGATGAGCAGGGCGCGACGCGCTATACCGTGTCCTGCCAGGTGAAGAATGTCGGCGACAGGACCGGCGACGAGATCGTCCAGCTGTACCTGGGGCGCGCCGAAGCGCCCGCCTACATCCAGATGGCGGAGAAGCAGCTGGCGGGCTATGTGCGGCTGAAGGACATCGCGCCGGGCGAGACGCGCGAAGCCGTGATGGAGATCGACCCGCGCATGCTGTGCTACTGGGACCCGGCGATGTTGCTGCAGACGCGCCCGGACGGCACCCGCGACAAGTGGGTCCGCGCAAAGGGCGAGCGCGCCGTCTGCGTCGGCGCGTCCAGCGAGGACATCCGGCTCACAGGGACGATCTGCGTCGATTGAGATCGGGATATAACGGAATAAATCATGACCACCGGCCAAGCCGGTGGTCATGATTGTGTATAGAACGACAACCCGCGACGAGCTTATATCTCCATCACCGCGCAGCCCGTCGGGGAGGTCGCGGTGACTTCGATCTCGTTCGGCAGCGCGGCCGCGCCGGTCAGGCGCACGAACTCGGCCTCGTCGGAGACGGGGAAGTGGCAGCAGCGGTTGGCGAAGTGCATCGCGATGGCGCAGCGGGGCTTGAAGGTCTCGATGATCTGCACGGCCGCGGGCGTGTCGATGGTGTAGAAGCCGCCGATGGGGATCAGCATCACGTCCAGCCCGGTCAGCGCCTCCTTCTGTTCGTCGGTGTCCGGCAGGTGGCCGAGGTCGCCGAGGTGGGCGATCCTGAGGCCGTCGGCCTCGATGACGTGGATCAGGTTCGGGCCGCGCTTTGCACCGCGCACTTCGTCGTGGAACGCGGGCACGGCGGTGATCTTTGCACCGAAGATCTCGCGGACCCCGGGCGCGTTCAATATGACCGGGTCGCCCTCGAGGGCGTCAAACCAGTTGTGGTCGTGGTGGCCGTGGCTGGACAGCGCGGCGTCGGCGCGCACGCGCAGCGGGGGATAGCCCACGGAGTCGTCATAGGGGTCGGTCACCAGCACCTTGCCGTTGTCCAGCGTCAGTTGAAAGCAGGAATGTCCCAGCCATTTGAGCTTCATAGGTTTCCCTCCTTGATGGTTCTGAGCAGCGCGCAGGCGTACAGCCCGCCGCCGCAGGGTTCGGTTCGGCCCGCGTTCAGCCGCAGGCATTCGGCGGCGCGCCGCCTGAGCGCGCGCTCGAAGCGCCCGTCATCGCCCTCGCCGTCCAGAAGCCGCGCCCCCAGCGCGAACAGGCGAAGGCTCTCGGCGTCCGGCGCGAGTCCTGCAAAGCGCATAAGGCTCCTGCACAGGTCGTCCGGGAGGACGGGGTGCTCGGCCTCCAGCGCCTTCAGCCACGCCGGGCCGGGGGTGATGCGCGCGAGGGCGCCGCTCTCCTCGCAGAGGAAGCCCGCCCGGGCGAGCGCCTCCCGCCAGCTCGTGCCCGCGCCCAGCCGCGGCGCGTCGGTGACGAACAGCGCGTCGCCGCGGTCCCGGCGCAGGAACGCCCCATCCGGGAGCGCGGAGCGCGCCGCCTCGCGCAGCCGTCGGCTATCCACGGCCGGAGAGCGCCGCGGGGAGCGCCTCCACGATGTCCTTGGCCGTCATGCCGAAGGGGCCGTACGCCATCTCGGCGAGCTCCCCGGCTATGCCGTGCAGCTCGCTGGCGGTCGCCGCGCAGCGGGCGAGCCTCGCGCCGATCATCGGCGTGCCCGCGGCGGAGAACTGGGCCATCAGCCCGCCGATCAGCCCGGACAGGCAGTCGCCCGAGCCGCCCTTCGCCATGCCCGCGCAGCCGCTCGCGCTGAGCCACGTGACGTCGCCGACGGGGATGACGGTGGTCGCGCCCTTTAAGAGCGCCTGGCACCCCAGCGCGCGCAGCGCGAGGGCGTCCGCGAGGGGGTTTGTCAACCTCTGTCCCAGCAGCCGCGCGGCCTCGCCGGGGTGGGGCGTGATCAGGTGGTGGCGGCGCAGGGACGCCCGGAGGTTCATATCGTCCGCGATCATGGTCAGAGCGTCGGCGTCCAGCAGCGCGGGCAGGCCGCACTCCAGCACCAGTTTTACGACCTGGTGCGAGGCCCGCTGCGACAGCCCGCAGCCGCAGACGATGGCCTGCTTGCCCTGGATGGCGTCGGACAGCTCGTCCAGGGCGTCCGGCGCGATCGCGCCGTGCTTCTCGGGCAGCGGCACGGCCATCGCGCAGGGGGCCAGCGTTTGGAGGATCGGCACGATGGACTCGGGGCACGCGACCGTGACCAGCCCGACGCCCGTGCGCAGCGCGGCCTGGGCGCAGATCGCCGCCGCGCCGGCCATGCCCATGGAGCCCGCGACGATCAGCAGGTGGCCGTTCCTGCTCTTGTAGGTGTTGCGGGGCTTCTCCGGAAGCATGCGCCGCGCATCCCGGTGCTCCATCAGCTGGGTCATGCCGGTGGGGAAGAATTTGGAGGGGATGCCGATGTCCACGACCTCGATTCTGCCGCAGACGTCCAGCCCGTCCGCCAGCCAGTGGCCGGTCTTGGCGAACTGGAAGGCGACGGTCAGGTCGGCCTGCACGCAGGGCAGGTAGCGCGCGCCGTTTTCGCCGTCCAGCCCGGAGGGGATGTCCACGGCGACCACCTGGCTGCCGCGCTCGCGGTCGTCGTCCATGCGCCGGATCAGCGCGGCGGCGGCGCCCTCGGGGGCGCGGGACAGGCCCGTGCCGAACAGCGCGTCCACCCAGATGTCCGGGGGCTCGTGGATGTCGCCGGGGATCAGCTCCTCGATCCCGGCGGCCAGCGCCAGCTCGTGGTTGCGGATCGCGTCCGGGGTGCTGGGCGGCGCGGCGGAGAACAGCGCGCAGCGCCCGCCGGCCTTCGCGTACATCCGCGCGCAGGCGTAGCCGTCGCCGCCGTTGCCGCCGGGCCCGCAAGCGAAGAACGCCACGCGGTCGGAGCCGTAGCAGCGGATGATGGCGTCGCAGAGCGCCGCCGCGGCGCGCTCCATCAGGTCGATGGACTTGGTGCCGGTCCCGGTGAAGTAGCGCTGTTCCATGTCGCGCATCTGGAGGGATGTGATCAGTGATTGCATGCGATGATCCTCATCAGGTCGGTCGGGGGGGAGGAGTTAGGAGTGAGGAGTTAGGAATGAGGAGTGCAAACATCCTTGCCTCCCCTGTGTAAGGGGAGGTGCCTGCGAAGCAGGCGGAGGGGTTGTCGGGATGCTAGTTACAGTCACATAGCGCATCGCCGCCCCTACTGGCTAGGTTGGTCTACCTCAATAATCGCGGTCGCGGCGGCGAAGCCGGATTCGTGGGTGACGGAGACCCAGACGCGGAAGGGGCGCCCTTCCGAGAGGGACTCGGCGCGGGCGAGCGCGCCGCCGCTGAGCGCGCAGACGGGCCGGCCCAGGGCGTCGGGGGCGATCTCTATGGCGTCGGCGAAGAAGCCGCTGAAGCCGGTGCCCAGCGCCTTGGCGACGGCCTCCTTCGCGGCGAAGAGCCCCGCGGCGATCTCGCCCCGGCGGATCCCGCCGGAGGCCTCGATGCGCGCTCGCTCGGCGGGGGTGTACACGCGCTGCAAAAACCGCGGTTTTTCGACGGCCTTCAGCACGCGCTCGATCTGACACAGGTCCACTCCCACGCCCAGGATCACGTCTCTCTCCCCCTTGCGGCACAAAAACGGCTCAATTGCGGCTTTCTGTTGAACATTATAGCACAGAATTGCGGATTTGGACAGTTTTCCTTGTAAAACCGCACGGAAATATTGTATACTATCTTGGGATTATACAGGTCCGTGGAACGGATCGGCCCCGAAGGCGGTCCAATCCAGGGCGATTCGACGTCAAGGAGAGGCGAGACTATGCAGGTTACACAGCGTTTTGCCCAGCTGCTCACCAAGAACGTGGGCAAGGTGATCGTGGGCAAGGAGGACGCCATCGAGCTGATGATGGTGGCGATACTGTGCCGGGGACACGTGCTGATCGAGGACGTGCCCGGCGTGGGCAAGACCACGCTGGCGAGCGCCCTGGCGCGGTCGCTGGACTGCTCCTTTAAGCGCATCCAGTTCACGCCGGACATCACCCCCAGCGACATCACCGGCTTCTCCATCGCCAACTTCAAGACGGGCGAACTGGAGTACCGCCCGGGCATGATCATGAGCCAGATCGTGCTGGCGGACGAGATCAACCGCACCTCGCCCAAGACGCAGTCGTCGCTGCTGGAGGTGATGGAGGAGGGGCAGGTGTCCGTGGACGGCGTGACATACGCCATGCCGCGGCCCTTCATCGTGCTGGCGACGCAGAACCCGGTGGACTTCGTGGGCACCTACCCGCTGCCGGAGGCCCAGCTGGACCGCTTCTTCATGCGCGTGTCCATCGGCTATCCCACGGCGCAGGAGGAGGCGGAGATCCTCGAGCGCTACACCACCGGTCGGCGGCCCATGGAGGAGCTGAAGCCCATCTGCACGAGCGGAGACATCCTGCGCCTTCAGCAGGAGGTGGAGAAGGTGTACGCCGCGAAGGAGCTTCGGGTGTACGTCTCCGCCATCGCGGCGGCGACGCGCAAGAGCGGCGCGCTGCAGCTGGGCGTGTCCACCCGCGGGGCGATATCGCTGTTGCGGGCGGCGCAGGCCTGCGCGCTCCTGGACGGGCGCGACTTCGTGCGCCCAGAGGACGTGCAGAAGATGGCCGAGCCGGTGCTGGCGCACAGGCTGGTGCTCTCGCCGGAGGCCCGCATGCGCAACATGACCGCGCAGAAGATCCTGTCGAACGTGATGGGGAACGTGCCGGTGCCGGTGAAGGTCAAAAATCAATAAGGAACTATCCGAATGTATGTATTGAACTCGCGCCGCCTGGGCTATGCGCTGGTGATGGCGGCGGCACTGGCCGCGGGCCTGAGCACGGGGACGCGCCTGTACTACCTGATCGCCCTGGCGCTGCTTTTGATGCTGGCGCTGGGGCTGATCGCGGTGGTGTGGACGCTGCTCACGCTGCGCTTTGACATCAAGGGCGTGCGCGCGCGGATGAAGCGCGGCGAGCGCATGATGACGGTGTTCACCGTGCGGCACGGGTGCCTTCTGCCGGTGTCGGCCATCCGCGTGCAGCTGAACGTGCCCTCGGCCTACGCGCCGACGCAGGACGTGAACGTGTCGTGCCCGCCGTTCACGAAGCGCACGTTCCGGCAGGTGATCGCCTGCCCGCACCGCGGCGTGTACGAGGCGGGCGTGACGCGCATCAGCGTAGAGGACGTGTTCGGGCTGGTGTGCCTGAGCCGCCGCCCGGGCGTGAAGCCGGTGAGGCTGGAGGTGCTGCCGCGCGCCTGGGACGTTGAGCCGATGGCGCTCAACACCATCGACCAGGGCCCCGAGTTTCGCAGCCGCGCCGCCGAGGACAACGCCTCGCCCTCTGACGTGCGCTCGTGGCAGGAGGGCGACGAGCTGAAGAAGGTGCACTGGAAGCTGTCGCTGCGCAAGCGGGAGATGATGGTGCGCACCTACGAGGAGAGCGCCCGGCCGGACACGCTGATCATCCCGGATCTGGCCCAGATCACCGCCCTGCGCGACCAACAGCTGACGCTGGAGGACTGCGTGTGCGAGGCGTCGCTCTCCGCGGCCCAGGCCCAGCTGCGCGCGGGCTACCCGGTGCGCATGCCGCTGGTGGGGGCGCGGCCTTCGGAGATCTCGGGCCAGTTCCCCTCCGACATCGCTGCGTTCACCGATGCGCTGCTGCGCGTGAAGTTCGACAGCCCCTATGGCTACGAGCAGGTGCTCACGCTGATGCTGGGCCGCTTCCAGCGCACGGGCGGGGCCGTGCTGGTGACGGCGCGGCTGACCACGCGCATCGCCGATATGGCGCTTCGGATGCAGCGCAGCGGCGTGGCGACAAAGCTGATCTGGGTGTCCGACGACGACCGCGAGGCGT
Source organism: uncultured Eubacteriales bacterium (assembly GCA_902773515.1). Lineage (GTDB taxonomy): Bacteria > Bacillota > Clostridia > Christensenellales > Aristaeellaceae > UBA2862. The sequence continues at coordinate 15,701 of CACYET010000017.1, forward strand.
CCATGGCGCTGATCGAGCGCGTGAAAATGGGCGGCGTGCGGGCGGAGCGCCTCGACCCGTGGACCAGCGGACCGGCCGACGCCGAGCCGAGGAAGGCGGAGTATGACGATGAGTACGACGAGTGAAGAAGGAAAGATTCTTCGACTCCGCTGCCGCTCCGCTCAGAATGACATCATTTCGCATCGTTGGTCATCCTGAGCGAAGCCTTGCCGAGGGCAAGACGAAGTCGAAGGATCTGTGGGATTCGATACCGGCTGTATTGCGGTGGATCTGCATACATGGCAAATAGAGCAAGCATTATGTCCAACAAACTCACCCCAAAAGCGCATATCGACCGTTCGATTGTGGCGGCGGTGCTGGCGACGATGTTCGCGGGCAGCGCCGCGGCCGTGCTGGCCTCCGTCGCGCACGTGGACGCGCCCGCGGCGCTGCCCTACTTCGCGGCGGCGCTGTCGG
>CACYET010000018.1 GCA_902773515.1 uncultured Eubacteriales bacterium
GAGGCCCTGCGCATGATGGAGGTGCAGCACACCAAGCACAGGCCCTACAACCTGGTGCTGATGGACTGGAACATGCCCGGCATGAACGGCCTGGAGGCCTCCGCCGAGATCCGCAAGCTGTTTGACAACGAGAGCACCGTCGTGGTGTTGACGGCCTACAACTGGGACGACATCCAGGAGGAGGCGCACCGGGTCGGCGTGGACAGCTTCCTCGCCAAGCCGCTGTTTGCCGAGAACGTCATCGACAAGTTTGAGCGGATCGCGCGCAAGAACAACATGAAAATGTTTAAAGAGAAGAAGCGCGCGAACATGGCGGGGCGCCGCATCCTGCTGGCCGAGGATATGGAGATCAACGCCGAGATCATGATGGATACGCTCGAGATGGAGAACATCAAGGCCGACCACGCCGAGAACGGCAGGATCGCCGTCGATATGTTCAAGAAGAGCGCTCCCGGCACCTACGCGGCGATCCTGATGGACGTGCGCATGCCGGAGATGGACGGCTTGGAGGCCACGGCGGCCATCCGCGCCCTGTACCGGGAGGACGCGCGGCGGATCCCGATCATCGCGCTGACGGCCAACGCCTTCGACGAGGACGTGCAGCGGAGCATGCAGGCCGGCATGAACGCGCACCTGAGCAAGCCGGTCGATCCCGAACAGCTGGTCCGCACGCTGGGCGAGCTGGTCTACGAGGCGGAGGAAACCGAATGACCGTCCTATCGGAACGGGAATGACGTCTCCCTAAACAACAAAAAGCTCTGCCGGACGGCAGAGCTTTTATCTTTGGAATCACATCAGCTTGCGGAACATGGCCTTGTAGTCGTCGATGGAGGCCTCGCGGGGGTTGCCCGGGGTGCAGGCGTCGGCAGCGGCGGACTGGGCCAGGAAATCCAGGTCCTCCTCGCGCAGCTTGTCCAGCTTCGTGGGGATGCCCACGTCCACGGACAGCTGGCGCACGGCGTCGATGGCTGCCTTGCGGTAGGTCGGCTGATCCATGCCGGTGGTGTCCACGCCCAGCGCCTCGGCGATGTTCTTGAACTTCTCGCCGGTGTACTCCTGGTTGAACTCCATCACGATGGGCAGCATCATCGCGCAGGCCACGCCGTGGGGCGTGTCATACAGCGCGCCGAGCGTGTGGGCCATCGAGTGCGCGATGCCCAGGCCCACGTTGGAGTAGGCCATCGCCGTCACGTACTGCGCCAGCGCCATGCCCTCGCGGCCCTCGGGGTCGTTCTCCACGGCCTTGCGCAGGTTCGCGCCGATCAGCTTGATGGACTCGAGGTCCAGGCAGTCGGACAGCTCCCAGGCGGCCTTCGTGGTGTAGCCCTCGATGGCGTGGGTGAGCGCGTCCATGCCGGTGGAGGCGGTCAGGCCGCGGGGCATGGAGGACATCATGTCGGGGTCGACCACGGCGATGTCGGGGATGTCGTTCGGGTCGACGCAGACGAACTTGCGCGTCTTCTGCACGTCGGTGATCACGTAGTTGATCGTGCTTTCCGCGCCGGTGCCGCCGGTGGTGGGCACGGCGATGGTGAACACGGTGCGCTTCTTCGTGGGGGCCACGCCCTCCAACGAGCGCACGTCGGCGAACTCGGGGTTGTTGATGATGATGCCGATGGCCTTGCCGGTGTCCATTGAGGAGCCGCCGCCGATCGTGATCATGTAGTCCGCGCCGCTCTTCTTGAAGGCCTCGACGCCGCCCTGCACGTTTTCGATGGTCGGGTTGGGCTTGATGTTTGAGTAGACCTCGTAGGCCATGCCGTTCTCGTCCAGCAGGTCCGTCACCTTCGCGGTGACGCCGAACTTCACCAGGTCCGGGTCAGAGGCCACGAAGGCCTTTTTGAAGCCATGGGCCTTCACGATGCCGGGGATCTCCCGGATCGCGCCCTTGCCGTGGTAGGAGATTGCGTTCAGTACAAAGCGATTGACAGCCATGATTAACACCTCTTCTTTCTTATACTGACCTGAACGGCCCGCGACTATGCGGTGTCGGGCGGGATGTTCAGGCTGGTTACTTTTCCCATATCTATGATACCGCATGCGCGCGGCGCTGTCAACCGCCGCCGTCCCGCGCGGTTGTTTAACCTCCCCTTCATTGACTGGGCCGCGGGGACGTGCTATAATGGGGCCAATCGAATAGATGGCCGTTTGATGCTTGCAGGAGAGCGGACGGGCGCACCGTCCCGCCGAAGGAGACACACTCTCAGGCGTTCCCGCGGGAATGAGGACTGCATGCGGACGGCACTCTGGAGACGCCCGCGCGCCAAGCGCCGGGGGCCGAAGGTGAAAGCGCGGGGAACCGGCGCGAATCTCTCAGGCAAAAGGACAGAGCGAGTTTCTTCGATCGGGCGCGCCCGGTTGAAGCGACGCCCTGCGACCGATGCCCGCATCGGTTGTTTTTTTCAACAGCAATTCATTAGGAGGACGAGCACAATGGTACAGGAGAGCATGGAGTTTATTCGCCAGTACGACCCGGAAATCGGCGGCATCATGTTGAAGGAGCTGGAGCGCCAGCGCCGCAACCTGGAGCTGATCGCGTCGGAGAACATCGTGACCGAGCCGGTGATGGCCGCGATGGGATCGGTGCTGACCAACAAGTACGCCGAGGGCTATCCGGGGCACCGCTACTACGGCGGCTGCGAATACGTGGACGAGGTGGAGAACGTCTGCATCGAGCGCGCGAAGCGGCTCTTCGGCGTGCAGTACGCCAACGTCCAGCCCCACAGCGGCAGCCAGGCAAACGCCGCGGTGTATCTCGCACTGTGCAAGCCGGGCGACACCGTGATGGGCATGGACTTGAGCGCGGGCGGCCACCTGACCCACGGCGCCAAGGTCTCCTTCTCCGGCAAGCTGTACAACAGCGTTTCCTACGGCTGCGACCCGGAAACGGGCCTGATCGACTACGACCAGGTGCGCGACCTGGCGCTGGAGCACCGCCCGAAGATGATCATCGCCGGCGCGTCCGCCTATCCGCGCATCATCGACTTTGAGAAGTTCGGCGCCATCGCGAAGGAGGTCGGGGCCTACTTCATGGTGGACATCGCCCACATCGCCGGCCTCGTGGCCGCGGGCGAGCATCCCAGCCCGATCCCGTACGCCGACGTGGTGACCACCACCAACCACAAGACGCTGCGCGGCCCGCGCGGCGGCATGATTTTGACCAACGACGAAGGTATCGCCAAGAAGATCAACAGCGCCATCTTCCCCGGCACCCAGGGCGGCCCGCTGATGCACGTGATCGCGGCCAAGGCCGTGGTGCTGGGCGAGGCGCTGAAGCCCGAGTTCAAGCTCTACCAGCGCCAGATCGTCGCCAACGCCAAGGCGATGGCGGACGCGCTGCTTGAGCGCGGCGTGAAGCTGGTGTCCGGCGGCACGGACAACCACCTGATGCTGATCGACCTTCGCGAGGCCGACATCTCCGGCCGCGAGCTGGAGGAGCGCCTCGACCGCGTGCACATCACCGTCAACAAGAACAAGATCCCCGGCGACCCGCGCTCCGCGAGCGAGACCTCCGGCATCCGCGTGGGCACGCCCGCCATCACGGCCCGCGGCTTTAAGGAGGCCGAGGCCGGCGAGGTGGGCGAGCTGCTGGCCCTCGCCGCGCAGGACTTCGACGCGAAGCAGGACGAGATCCTGCAGCGCGTGGACGCCCTGTGCAAGCGGTTCCCGATTTATGAGTGAGGGAGTAGGCAGTAGGGAGTAGGGAGTAGGGAGTAGGGAGTAGGGAGTAGGAATAGTGCAGGGGCGGCAATATTGCCGCCCCTGCATGTGTTTGCCCCGATCCGTTACTCTCCTTCAAACAGGTACTTCCTCTGGTTGTAGTACTGGAACACGCCGAATCCCCACACGGCGAGGAATCCCGCCACCTTGATCCGCTCCAGCTGTTCGTCGCCGCCGTCGATGTCCAGCAGGAAGTGGAGCACGACGAGTATGCCGGCCGTGGCGAGGCAGAGGATCAGCATTTCCTTCGGGGCTCGGGGCCTGAACGCCGCGAGGTCGAAGCGCACCACGACGGCGAACAGCCCGGCCAGGATCAGCAGCACCGCGAAGATGATGATGCCGGTATAGTTGCTGGCGCCGTTTTCATTGGCGCTGACGATCTCCCGTATGCCCGCGATCACCGCGAACGCCGCGTAGGCCCACAGGGCGAACCAGACCATGAACTTGTGGAACCACGGGTGGAACTTCGGATTTTGCTCGCTCATTTTTCAGCCCCCTCGAACAGATACGGCCTCTCGTTGTAGTAGCGGTAGAGCACGAGGCCCCACATGGTGACGACCACGGCGTAGTACAGCCGGTTTCCGAAGTCGTCGGCCTGCGCCCAGTACAGCATCGCGCCGATGAGCACCAGCAGGATCGCCGCGGCGATGCAGGCGATGAGCATTTCCTTCGGGGCCTGCGGTCGGAACTTCGCCAGGTCGAAGCGCACCTTGATCAGGAACGCGCCCACCAGCATCAGCAGAACCGCCAGCACGATCACGAACCAGCCGCCGAAGGAGGGGCGGTTCTCCAGCACGAACTGGATCTCCAGGAAGCCCTGGATCACGCACACCAGCGCGTAGGCCCAGAGGGCGAAGTAGACCAGGAAATTGTGGAACCACTTGTGGAACTTCGGCTTCTGTTCGCTCACGTCAAACACTCCCTTTTCAGCCTCAGTCCATCAGCGCGGCCACCTGCGCGGTCTCGCTCTCCAGCTGCGCATCGTAGTCGTCGGCGGCCGCATCGAGGATCATCGCCCCGCCGTAGTTCGTGTGGGTGCCGTCCGGCGACCAGCCGCACAGGAACGCGGCGTCGCCCAGCATGTTGTCGTATTCGACGGTGTAATAGCCCGCCGCGCCGGTGGAGGGGTTGTAGATCATGTAGGCGCGGAAGCACTGGGGGGAGACCTCGGGCGCGGGCATCGTGATCAACAGCGCCGTCGCGCCGTCCTCCAGGTCGTACCAGCGCAGCTCGTAGTCCGCCTCCTGGTAGGGGTATTCCACGCCGTTCTCGTCGGCAAGCGCCTGCCACAGGAGGTAGATGCCCTTCTCCTTCAGCACGTCCAGCATGTTGGCGGGGTCTTCGTAGAAGTAGCGGGGCAGGACGTTGTGCTCGAAGTGGTAGCGCATCCGCTCCAGCGTGACGCCCTCGGTCTGTTCAGTTGCGGCCTCCGCCAGTGCGGGAACCATCATGGCGGCCAGTATCAGCGCGATCAGCAGTGCAAGTATCCTCTTCATGGTTTTTTCTCCTTTCATTCGGTGGGATGGGCGGCGGTTGGACGCGCGTTATTTCTTGACCGGGCACTCGAAGTAGATGATCTCGTCAGGGTCGATCTCGCGAATCTCGCCGTCGGAGAATGCGATCTTGTGTACGCCCACCCACATGGAATAGGTGTAGGCGAAGGGATAGATGGTAATGGCCTGGGAGTATTCGAGGTAGCCGGACTTGATGGTGTGCACGAAATCCCACTTGTGCAGCCAGTTGCCGTCGTCGTCATAGATCTTGTTGCCCCAGATGTCCGTCTGGTAGAAGTACAGCTCGTAGCCGCGGATATCGCGGTGGGAGCGATTGACGAGATGGGTGTAGAAGGTGCCGACGTCCTTCAGCGCGTCCTTGGGATTGTACCACTTGTATTCCGGACCGATGATCAGCGGGACCCAGGGCTCCTCATAGTGCTGCGCGCTGGAGGAGTACAGGAGCTGCTGCATCTCCGGCGTGGCGTCGTAGTTGATCGCCATGCCGTGCTGATACTTGAAGGACATGACCGCGGTTGCGGTGTTCAAACCGAAGGAGCCGTCCACCTTGTCGTTCAGGTAGCCGAGGTCGGTCAGGCGCTGCTGCAGATCCTTCACGGCTTGCCCCTTGCTGCCCTTGGTCAGCGTCTGGAAGTCATAGGACGCGGGCGTGTAGGCCGGGGTGGTGTTGGAGCTGCTGGAGCTGTAGTCGTAGCTGTAGTCGTCGGTGGGATAGGTGCTGTTATAGCTGCTTGAAGTGTCCGGCAGACCTTCGCTCAGCGAGGACAGGTCCACTTCAAAGGTCTCGCGGGCCAACTCGTTGTATTCGAGGTCGTCCTTCGCGATGACCGTCATGGTGACGACGCCCCGCTTGCGCAGCGCCGCTGAACCGGCGGCCTTGTTGTCGTCTGGCGTGATCAGGATGTAATCCGGCGTTCCGTTGCTGGTGTCGAAGTGCGCCTCGATGCCGCTCATGCCCGCGGCGTAGAGGGGAGTGCCGTCCGTCTGCGCGTCCTCGATCCTGATCCAGAGGGGATGGGAGGAGTTGTTGATCACGCGCATGTAGATTTTGAGGGACACTTCCGTGTCGCCGTAGTCGTTGAGGATGTAGGAAATGGGGTAGAGCTGAATGTCGGCGGAGGCGAGGTCCGCCAGCGCGGGGATGGCCAGCGTGCCCAGCATCAGCGCCAGGGCCAGCAGGATGCTCAAAAACTTCTTCATGGGGATCGCTCCTTTTCTTGTGATCGCTGTTGTGTTAATTATATCACATGGTCTTAATATGTTCAATGCGTTCTGTGGGAATCACCGCATTTGTCACGTTTCCGGATTGTGACAAATCTGGCAACTTTTCCCGGGATGGGGTCGATCGTCCATCGCAATCGGTTATAAGACGGAACGGCGGGTTACAAAGTTCCATAATATGGAATGTTTTTGAATGACCGAACGAAGAAGGCCCTTTGCTTCGCAGGCTTGCAAAGCAAAGGACCTTCCGTGTCACACCAGATTCCTGAACGCCTGCATGACGACGCCGACCACCGCCAGCGCGACGCGCTTGAATGCGGGCAGCGGGGGAATGGCCAGCCCGTCGGGCACCTCGGCGCGCTTCTCGTCGATCACCCGGCGACAGTCCGCGTGCAGCGCCTCCATGTGGCCGCGCAGCAGCGCGTTGACTTCCTCGCCGCGGATGACCAGCATCAGCTCCGTATCCACGTAGGTGCTGCGCAGGTCGAGGTTGAACGAGCCGATCACCGACAGGTCGTCATCGATGGCCATCGACTTGCCGTGGTAGGAATCGCCGCCAGCGTACTCCAGCACCGTCATGCCCGTCGAGAGCACCTCGCCGCGGTGACGCAGGTAGTCGGAGCTGGCGACCAGGTTCGCGCCGTTCTCCACGGCGTTGATCATCAGCGTGACCGGCACCTTCGCGGCGATCTGCGAAAGCCGCTCGCGCATGCCGGCGTTCAGCACGCAGTAGGGGCTGTGGATCACGACGTCCTTTTCGGCGCGCTCCGCCAGCGCGCAGAGCGTGTTGAACACGATCGGCTCCTTCGCGCCGATGTTCGTCGGGTTGCTCACCAGCCAGATCCCCTTCGTCTCAAGCGTCATGGCGGGGTAGTCGGCGGGCTCGAACAGCTCCGGCTTCGCCTCCTTCAACGCCGCGCGCCGCGCACGCAATTCGGCACAGACTGCCTTGCGCCTTTCCTCGGACAGCGGCTTGCCGGTGAAGGGCGCGGTGTGCGCGTGGGCCCACATGCCCTCGAAGTAGGCCCGGACCTGCTCGATGGAGCTGCCCTGGGCGCCGCCCGCGTACACCAGCGCCTCACGGTCGTTGCTGTAGGTGCCGGACACGGAGGGATAGTCGCCGATGAAGTGGTCGAACATGTTGCGCCCGCCGAGGATGTAGGCCTGATCGTCGGCGATCACGTACTTGTCGTGCATGCGCCCCATGATCCGCCACGGCATCAGCGGCGTGGGCGGGTTGTAGAAGCGGATCTCGACGTTCTCGTGGTCGTCCATCGCGCGGAACACGTCGTGGCCCGCGAGGAACAGCCGCCCGGAGATGCCGTCCACCAGGATGCGCACGCGCACGCCCTCGTCCGCGCGGGCGAGCGCCGCGCACAGCACGTCGCGCGTGCTCTCGCCGTCGCGGCAGTCGTAGGTGGCGATCACCAGGTCGCGCTCGGCCTGGTTGATCAGCCGGATGCGCTCGTCGAGCGCCTGCGGCCGGGTCTCGAGGATCGTCGCGCGGTCCGCGGTGTCCCTGTCGCGAACCATCTCGTCCACGCGCGCCTCGATCTTCGCCGCCGCGGCGTCCGACAGCTCGGGCGTGCGGGCAAACGGCGCGTACCCGCCGACGACACTGTACAGCACGACGGCGATCAGGAGCAGGAGAACGGCTCTGAGTATGCGATGCTTTTTCTTTTGCCTCTGTGTGCGCATGAGTGCTCCTTGGTTGTGTGCGCATATCTGCAAACACGCGATTGCGGCTGAGAGGGATGTATGCGCACGGAGTATCCGACAGATCCTTCGACTGCGCCTTGCTGTTCGCAAGGCTTCGCTCAGGATGACAGCTTGGATGTCGGCCTCGCGTTGTCATTCTGAGCGAAGCGAAGCGAAGTCGAAGAATCTGTGCGATATGCTTAAAACGACGCCATGACAGGATTGAATTTATAGCGCCCCCATCAGCTCTTCCAGCTCCCCCTCCGTCAACTCCCGCCACTGGCCGGGCTGGAGGCGTCCGAGGCGCAGGTTCATGATCCGCACGCGGCGCAGGTGGGTGACGTTCGCGCCCAGCGCCTCGCACATCCGGCGGATCTGGCGGTTCAGGCCCTGCACGAGCACGATGTTGAAGCTGCGCTCGCCGGTCTTGCGCAATTTGCAGGGCAGCGTGACGGTGTCCAGGATCGGCACGCCCGCCATCATCTTACGCGCGAACTCGGCGGTCACGGGCCGGTCGATCGTCACCTCGTACTCCTTCTCGTGCCCGCCGGCGGCGCGCAGCATCCGGTTCACGATCTCCCCGTCGCTGGTCAGCAGCAGCAGGCCCTCGCTGTCCTTGTCGAGGCGCCCCACGGGGAACACGCGCGTGGGCAGGCCGAGGTAGTCCACTACGTTCATCGGCTCGCGCGGGTCGGCGGTGCACACGATGCCGCGGGGCTTGTTCAGCAGGATGTATACCTTCTTGCTCTCGCCCGACAGCGCCTTGCCGTCCACGGTCACTTCCATGCCCGGCAGCACGCGGTCGCCCAGCGCACCCACGCGCCCGTCGATCCTCACGCGGCCCTCTTCGATCAGCCGGTCCGCCTCCCGCCGGGAGCAGTAGCCGCTCTGGGCCATGTACTTGTTCAGCCGGACGCCCGGTTGACTGTTCTCCATAGCGCGCCTCCACGTTTCTTCATTCCATCCATCATTATAGCACATTTTTGGCCCCCTGAAAAGAGAATCATGGCCACCGCCATCGGCGGTGGCCATGATCATGGGCCTTTTTAGTTGCATCTCATGGGCTTATTCGCTCAACGCCTGGGCCCGCTGCGCGATCTTCACCAGCGAGAAGAACTCCTCGCGATAGGCGTCCGACAGGGGGGCTTGCTTGAGCAGCTCCAGCACGGTCTCGTAGCTGGCGTCGCCCTTGTGCTCGCTCTCGTTGAGGATCATGCCGAACTCCGCGACGGCGGCGGCGAACAGGAAGTCGCCGGAGGGCGCGTCGGTGAAGGCGTCCTCGCCCACAGCCGTGGTCTCGAGCTTGCTCTCGCTCGCGCCGGGCTCCTTGTAGCGGGTGGACAGCGTGGCCCACTCGCCGCTCTGGCCGGCCTCGGTCAGCGTGCTGTCCTGATACTTCAGGCCGCCCTCGCCGTCGCCTTCCCCGGCGGGCACCAGCTCGTACAGCACGGTCACGGTCGCACCCGCGCCCACTTCGCCGGCGTCCTTCTTGTCGTCCTCGAAGTCCTGGTTCTGCAGCGCGCGGTTCTCGTAGCCGATCTGCCGCCACGCGCTGACCTTCGCCGGGTTGAACTCGATCTGGAACTTCACGTCGTCGGCCACGCTGTACAGCGTCTGCGTCAGCTCCTCGCACAGCACCTTGCGGGCCTCGAGGATGGAGTCGATGTAGTAGTAGTTGCCGTTGCCGTCGTCGGCGAGCGTCTCCATCTTGGTGTCCTTGTAGTTGCCCTCGCCGAAGCCCAGCACGGACAGGTAGATGCCGGTCTCCTTCTGCTTGGACACGTAGTCGTGCAGGTCGCTCTCGCTGGTCATGCCCACGTTCAGATCGCCGTCGGAGCACATGATCACGCGGTTGTTTCCCTTGGGCCGCAGGTTCTTCTGCGCCACCTCGTAGGCCTGCGCCAGGCCGCGCTGGCCGTTCGTGGAGCCCTCGGCGTAGAGGCTGTCGATCGCGGAGAGGAGCTTCGCCTTGTCCTTCACGGGGCTCGCGCCCTCGATCAGCACGCGCTCGCCGCTGGCGTAGGTGACGATGGACACGGTGTCCTTGTCGGTCAGCTCGTCCACCAGCATGGTCAGCGCCTTCTTCACCAGCTCCAGCTTGTTCTCATAGGCCATGGAGCCGGACACGTCCACCAGGAACACCAGGTTCGAGCCGTCGTCCGCCACCTCGGGGGCGTCCGCCGCCCGCACGCCCAGCATCAGCAGCATGTTCGCCGGGTTCCAGGGGCAGGGGGCGATCTGGGCCGTCACGCCGAACTTGTCGCCGCCCTGGGGCGCGGGATAGTCGTAGCGGAAGTAGTTGAGCATCTCCTCGACGCGCACCGCGCCGGAGGGGATCTGCCCCGCGTACCAGTCGTCGTTGAGCATCCTGCGCAGGTTGCAGTAGGAGGCGGTGTCCACGTCCGCGGAGAACGTGCTCAGCGGGTCGGTGGCCACCTTGCGGAAGCCGTTTTCCTCGATGGCGGCGTACTCCTCGGTGTTGAACTCCTCGTAGGGGTCGTAGTACGCGCCGCCGCCGGGCATGGCCGTCATCATCAGGCTGTCATAGGCGGCGTCCTCGTAGGCCATGCCCTCCCAGACGCCCTCCTCCGTCTCCGTCACCTCCATCGGATACTCGACCGCCTTGTTCTGCGTCACCTCGCGGGTCGTGAACAGCGTCATCAGCATCGGCAGCGAGCAGCCCGACAGCATGCAGGCCGCCAGCGCCAGCGCGACGATCAAAAGGACCTTCTTTTTCATGGTTATCCCTCCTGTTTTGTTTGTTTTCGGTGCTTGGACGGAGGAAAGGCCGGAAAGGTTCCCAGGAGATGGAAAAAAGAGAAACTCTTCCCTGTTCCCTGAAAATATGCTATAATGATACTATTAACGACGAGAGAAGGCATCGCAATGGCGACCATAACGCTTCGTAAGACGCGGGAGACCCGCTTCCGCGGCGGCCATCCCTGGATATACGCCTCGGAGATCGAGAAGGTGGAGGGCGCGTTCGAGAACGGCGACATCGTGGACGTGTGCGACTTCCGCGGCAAGTTCGTCGGCCGGGGCTTCTACAACCCGCTGAGCCAGATCTCCCTGCGCGTGCTGACGCGCAACGACGAGCCCTGCGACCGGGCCTTCTTTGAAAGGCGCGTGCGCGACGCGTGGGAGTACCGAAAGCGCCTCTGCGACCCGATGAGCTGCCGCCTGATCTACTCCGAGTCGGACTTCCTGCCCGGCCTGGTGGTGGACAAGTTTGCGGACGTGCTCGTACTGCAATCGCTGTCGCTGGGCATCGAGCGCATCAAGGACATGCTCTGCGACATCCTGATGGACGTCGTTCAGCCCGCGGGCATCTGGGAGCGCAGCGACGTGCCGGTGCGCCGCCTGGAGGGCCTGGAGCAGACCACGGGCCTCTTGCGCGGCGAGGTGCCGGACGTGGTGGAGATGTCGGAGAACGGCATCCGCTTCCTGGTGGACGTGAAGCGCGGCCAGAAGACCGGCTTCTTCCTCGACCAGAAGCAGAACCGCGCGGCTATCGCGCCGCTGTGCCCGGGTGCGCGGGTGCTGGACTGCTTCTGCCACAACGGCTCGTTCTCGCTGCACGCGGCGAAGTACGGCGCGGCGAGCGTGCTGGGCGTGGATATCTCCGAGGAGGCGCTGGAGGTGGCGCGGGAAAACGCGCGGCTGAACGGCTTTGACAACGTGACCTTCGAGGCGCACAACTGCTTCGACCTGCTGCGCGAATTGACCGACGCGGGCGAGCTGTACGACCTCGTGATCCTCGACCCGCCCGCCTTCACCAAGAACAAGGCGGCGGTTGAGAGCGCCCTGCGCGGCTACAAGGAGATCAACCTGCGCGGCCTGAAGCTCACGCGCCCCGGCGGCTTTTTGGTCACCTGCTCGTGCAGCCAGCACGTGCTGCCGGAGATGTTCCAGGACGTGATCTGCCAGGCTGCCCGCGACGCGAAGAAGCGCATCCGCCTCGTCGAATACCGCACCCAGGGCTACGACCATCCCATCCTCCCGCAATCCGTGGAGACGAAGTACCTCAAGACGATGATATTGCAGGTGATGGAGTGAAAATGTGAAATGGGGACGGTTCTCTTTTCACGTTTTTCGAGAAGAAAACGTGAAAAGAGAACCGTCCCCATTTCACATAGATTTACCCAAAATATCAAGCCGTCAGTCGGCGGATGTGCTACGCTTTAGCCACGGTACCGAAAACAACGACAGGGGAATGCAGCATGGGAAAGCTGGAAGTGCTGGTGGACGCGCTGGACTACATCGAGGCGCACCTCACCGAGGAGATACGCACCGAGGCGATGGCCGAGGCCTGCTACTGCTCCAAGTCCGGCCTGGAAAAGCTGTTTCGGCAGGTCAACCACATCTCGGTGCACGACTACGTGGTGCGCCGCAGGATGTCGCTGGCGGCGCGCGAGCTGCTGGCCAATCCCCGCACGCGGCTGATCGACCTGGCGGTGGCCTACGGCTACGGCAGCAACGAGGCGTTTGCCCGGGCGTTCAGGCAGGTGTGGGGCGTCATGCCCTCGGCGTTCCGCGGCCGAAAGCGCTATTCCGAGCTCTTCCCAAGGCTTCGCGTCCCCGAGGAGGAGGATCTATCGATGGGCAGGAAGCGAGTGGACATCACCGAGCTGTACGATCTTTTCCGCCAGAGGTGCAAATGCTGGTTCATCTGCTGCGACATACAGAGGCTGATCCCGATCAACGAGATCTCCCACGCGGCGGGCGACCTGGCGATTCTCGAGGCGCTGCGGCGCATGAACGACGCGGCGGGGGACGAGGACGTGGTGTTTCGCATCGGCGGCGACGAGTTCGCCATGCTGACCAACACCGAGGACGCCGGGTGCGCCGAAGGCATCATGCGGCGCATACTGGCCGAGAACGACAAGTGCATCGAGTGGGAGGGCAGGCAGATCCCCGTAGCGCTGTACGGCAGCCTCGCCCGCATGGACGAGGGCACGCTGCGCTACAACGACCTGTTTGCGAAGCTGCACGGCGCCATCGACGCGGCCTTTAAGCAATCGCAGGGACTGTGATGCCGACATGACCAGGCGGGGCCGGCGCATCGCGCCGGCCCCGCCTGGCATATTCGCTTACTTCTTGTCGCCCGTCATCTTCTCCTGCTTCACCTTGTGGTCGATCACGTGGCGGGAGGCGAGTTCCTCGTGGATGTCCTCCAGGGAGATGCCCATCTGGATCATCAGCACCATCACGTGGTAGGTGAGGTCCGCGATCTCGTAGATCGTCTCGGCCTTGTCCCCGGCCTTTCCGGCGATGATGACCTCGGTGGATTCCTCGCCGACCTTCTTGAGGATCTTGTCGAGGCCCTTTTCAAACAGGTAGGTGGTGTAGCTGCCTTCCTTTTTCTCCGTCTTGCGGCCCTCGATCAGCTTCATCAGCCCCCCAAGCGTGAAGGCGTGGTTCTCCTCGCTCTCGAACACGGGGTTGGTAAAGCAGCTGTCAGTGCCCAGGTGGCAGGCGGGGCCGTCCTTGTTGACGAGCACCACCAGCGCGTCGCGGTCGCAGTCGGCGGTGATGGACACGATGTGCTGGTAGTTCCCGCTGGTCTCGCCCTTCAGCCAGAGCTCCTGCCGCGATCGGCTCCAGAAGCACGTCAGCTCCTTCTCCATGCTGATTTTGAGGCTCTCCTCGTTCATGTAGGCCAGCGTGAGCACGTCCTTCGTCCGCGCGTCCACCACGATGGCGGGAATGAGGCCGTTGGCGTCGAATTTGAGGGTGGAAATGTCGATATTTTCCATGTTTATTTCCTCCTGTTTCTATAGCGATGAACGTTTGAACGCCGGGTACAGATCCTTGCTTCGCTCAGGATGACAGCGATCCGAAGCGTGTCATCCTGAGCGGAGCAGTTGCCAAAGGCTCAGCGAAGCGAAGGATCTGTACGTTCCGATGAATAACAGCGTGCCGAACAAGAAACAAATACTCTATCTCACGATAATGCCGTTCTCCCGCAACTCCTTTTTCAGATCCGCGATCTTCACCTCTCCGAAGTGGAAGATCGAAGCCGCCAACCCGGCGTCCACCTTATCGAGCGTCTTGAACAGCTTGACGAAGTCCGCCGCGCAGCCCGCGCCGCCGGAGGCGATCACCGGCACGTTCACGGCCTCGCAAACGGCGTCGAGCATCTCCAGGTCGAAGCCGCCCTTCACGCCGTCGGTGTCGATGCTGTTGAGCACCACCTCGCCCGCGCCGTTCTCCACGCAGCGGGCGATCCACGAAACGGCCTCCATGCCGGTGTCCTCGCGCCCGCCCTTGGCGAACACGCGGAATTCGCTGTCCACGCGCTTCACGTCCGCAGAGATCACCACGCACTGGCTGCCGTAGCGCTGGGCCGCGGCGGGGATCAGGCCGGGGTTGCGGATCGCGCCGGAGTTCACCGAGACCTTGTCCGCGCCGCACTTGAGCACGCGGTCGAAGTCTTCGACCGTGTTGATGCCGCCGCCCACCGTCAGCGGGATGAACACCCGCTCGGCCACCTGCCTCAGGATGTCCGTAAACAGCGCGCGACCCTCGGCGGAGGCGGTGATGTCGTAGAACACCAGCTCGTCCGCGCCGCACCGGCTGTAGTACTCCGCCAGCTTCACGGGGCTGGACACGTCCGCCAGGCCCAGGAAGTTCACGCCCTTCACGACGCGCCCGTCCTTCACGTCCAGGCAGGGGATGATGCGCTTGGTAATCATGCTGAAACCTCTATCGCTTTTTTCAGGTCGATATCCCCGGTGTACAGCGCCTTGCCGATGATGGCCCCGTACAGCCCGAGCCCGGCCAGCGAGCGCACGTCCTCCAGCGTGGAAACGCCGCCGGAGGCCACGATGTCCATGCGGTACTTGCGCTGCAGGTCGGCGTACAGCGCGCGGTTCGCGCCCCGCATGGCCCCGTCGCGGCTCACGTCGGTGCAGATCAGCGTGCGCGCGCCCAGCTGCTGATACTTCTCGCAGAAGGCGTCCAGCGTCATGCCGGACAGCTCCAGCCAGCCGCGGATGGCCACCTCGCCGTCCTTCACGTCCGCGCCCAGCGCAACGGCGTCGCCGTATTGGCCGATGGCGCGCCGCGTGAAATCCTCGTCAGCGATGGCCGCCGTGCCCAGGATCACGCGCTTCACGCCCGCGGACAGGTACTTCTCGATCACGTCCATGTCGCGGATGCCGCCGCCGATCTCGACGAACAGGCCCGTGTTCTGCGCCACACGGCGCACGACGTCGAAGTTCGGCGTGCCGCCGTCGCGCGCGCCCTCCAGGTCCACCATGTGCAGGTACTTCGCCCCGGCGGCCTCGAAGCGCCGCGCCGCGTTCAGCGGGTCGTCGTCGTACACGGTCATCTGCGCGTAGTCGCCCTTGAACAGGCGCACGGCCTTGCCGCTGACCAGGTCGATTGCGGGAAACAGGTTCATGCGTTTGCACCGTCCCATTCAATGAAGGATTTGAGGATGCCCAGTCCCACGTCGCCGCTCTTTTCCGGGTGGAACTGGCAGCCCGCAACGTTGCCCCTCGCCACGGCGGCGGTCAGCGGCGCGCCGTATTCCGCGTTGGCGATCACGTAGTCGGCGCACTTCGCGCCGTAGTAGGAGTGCACGAAGTACACGCAGTCGCCGGGGCGCACGGACGCGAATATCGGGTGGGGTCTGACGTCGATCAGCGCGTTCCAGCCGATGTGCGGGATCTTCAGGTCCGCCGGAATGACCTCGGCGATCGGCCGCACCTCGCCGGGGATCAGCCCCAGGCCCGCGTGCTCGCCGAATTCAAAGCTCTTCTCCAGCAGCAGCTGCATGCCCAGGCAGATGCCCATGATGGGCGTGCCCCTG